>JAGBVS010000014.1 GCA_017630195.1 Bacteroidales bacterium
ACCTTCAACGATTTTGTAAGTTACAGTGATTGTATCACCAGCTTTGAACTGTGGAAAATCCTTAACTTGAACTTGATCTTCAACAAATTGAATTAACGCGTTTTTCATTTCTGATATAATTTTTTTTGTTCTTTATTCCTAACCTCAAAAAAGTGTGCAAATATAGGAATTTTTTAGATACAAAACACACGAATTGTTAATTATTTTTTTTCAAATTTTCGTACATTTCTGGTCGTCTCTCTTTAGTCCTTTCTATTGCTTGTTTTAATTTCCACTCGTTGATAATCATATCGTTGCCGGATAGGAGAACTTCTGGGACTTCCCAGCCTTTGTATTCGCGAGGTCGTGTGTAAACCGGCGGTGACACTAATCCGCTTTGAAAAGAGTCGCTCAAAGCCGATGTTTCATCACTTAAAACTCCTGGAATTAATCGGACGATACTGTCGGTTAGAACAGCGGCGCCGAGTTCGCCTCCTGATAAGACGTAGTTGCCGATTGAAACTTCTTTCGTGATGAGATGCTCTCTGATACGTTCGTCTATACCTTTATAATGTCCACACAAAATGATAATGTTTTCGTATAGCGACATTTTGTTTGCGAGCGGTTGTGTTAGCAATTCGCCATCCGGACTCATGTAAATGACTTCGTCGTAAACTCTTTCTTCCTTCAATTTGCTGATGCAGTTGTCAACGGGTTCAATCATCATTACCATTCCTGCTCCAGAAGAGAATGCGTAATCGTCAACGCGTTTGCGTTTGTCGTTGCTGTAATCTCTCAGATTATGTAATTTAATCTCTACAATGTTTTTTTGTATTGCCCTTTTTATAATTGATTCTGTAAAAGGACCTTCAAACATTTCTGGAAAAATTGTGATAATGTCTATTCTCATCTTAATTATTTTCCGCAAAATTAACAAAAAATAAGGGATGTGTTGAAAATACTTTCATAAATTTGCAATAAATTAAAAAGTTTAAAAATGAAGCGCCTTTTAGTATTATTATTGTTTTTGTTTTTTGGTTTGTCGATAAAAGCGCAAATCGCACCTGAAAAATATTGGATTCAATTTACTGATAAAAATGAAACACCTTATTTTATTAATAAGCCTGAGGATTTTCTGAGTGAGCGTGCTATTCAGCGCCGATTGGATTATGGAATAGCAATCGACGAATATGATATTCCTGTCAATCCTGCATATCTTGAAGCCGTAGCTGCTACGGGAGCAACGCTATTGCATCCTTCAAAATGGTTGAATGGCGTTACTGTTGAAGTGAATGATCAATCAGTACTTCAAGCTATTAAGGCTCTTGATTTTGTTCAAAGTACAAGCAATTTGGAAGATGAGCCAATAAAGCAAAAGATTAAAGACGATGTTTTTTTAAATGATGAATATGTGACTTCTGTTGATGTTAATTCTTATGATTCATATTATGGATATGCAGCGCCTCAGATAGAGCAGCTGAATGGGGCAGAATTACATGAATTGGGATTCTATGGACAAGGAATTTGGATAGGAGTTTGTGATGGAGGATTTAGTTATGTTGATAAACATGAGGCTTTTGTGAGCATGTATGATGAGAATCGTTTCCTTGGAGCTCGTGATTTTGTATATAAAAATGGCGACGTTTATAATGAATCTTCTCACGGAACATCTTGTCTTGGTCTGATGGCCGCTAATGTGCCTAATAAATATGTTGGAACAGCGCCGCAGGCATCTTATTATCTGTGTAGAACAGAAAATGTTAAAAGTGAAAATGTGATAGAAGAATATAATTGGGTTTCTGCTGCTGAGTTTCTTGATAGTTTGGGCGTTGATGTTATCAGCACTTCATTGGGTTATGTCTATTTTGATAATCATCAATGGGATCATGTTTATTCTGATTTGGATGGTAATACATGTGTCATTACAAAAGGTTCGGAAATTGCTTGCTCGAAGGGCATCTTATGCGTGACGTCAGCCGGTAATGACGGCAGCACTTCTTTTCCGTATATTTCCGCTCCGGCAGATGGAGAAAATGTGTTGACAATAGGTGCTGTAGGAACAAATGGCGTGCGTGCGAATTTTAGTTCGGTAGGCCCGACATATGATGGAAGGGTTAAACCTGATTTGATGGCTCTTGGTAAAGGAACTGCTGTGGTTATGGCAGGAGAGGGAGAGTATTATAATAATGGCAATGGAACCTCATTTGCATGTCCTGTGCTTGCAGGTATGGCTGCTTGTCTGTGGCAAGCCAATAGAAGCTCTACTGCTACGGAAATAAGAGATGCATTGCGTAAAAGTGGAAATATGACAGTACCGGATAATAATTATGGCTATGGAATCCCTGATTTTATGAAGGCTTTAGATTATCTGTTTTGGGAGAAAAATTCCGGTTTTGTGATAAATTCGGCTTTTTCGGTGTTTCCAAACCCTTCAAACGGAAATGTGAAAGTTTTGCTTAAAATAGAAGGTAATGCAGAGGCTAAAGTGTATAATCAAATTGGTAAGTTGTTGTATTGTAATGATATAAATATGTATAATAGTAATGGGTTAGATGACTTTCTTTCAAATGTTGACAGAGGTGTGTATTTAATCAATATCATAAGTAGTGAAAAAAATATTACAACGAAATTTATTAAGTATTAGATAGTTACAAATTAAATTCAAAAAAATCAAAAAAAAATGGTGTAAAGTGTTGCGCGTATTAGAAAAAGATGTATCTTTGCACTGTTTTAAAGCCCAGGTGGTGAAATTGGTAGACACGCCACTTTGAGGGGGTGGTGACGAATGCGTCGTGCAAGTTCGACTCTTGTCCTGGGCACAAAATACCAAAAGCTTAATGCCCATGTGGTGAAATTGGTAAACACGCTACATTCAGGGTGTAGTGAGCTTAAGCTCTTGGAAGTTCGAGTCTTCTCATGGGCACAAGCAATCCGGTCAAAAGCTGGATTTTTTTGTTTTTATACTATGAGGATAGCAATATTACATACCAACCCATATTATCAAGAAATTGAAGAACTGATCCTCGATATTATTTCCAATTTTAAAGTCAAAGATTTTAACCTGTTTGAAATAAAATACAGCGATTTTAAGTGGTATAAGTTGTCAAAAATTATAGAACTCAGACGTTTCCTTAAAATAAATAAAATAGATATTATTCATACTTATCATTATTTAGATGCTTTTTATGCTTTGTTGGCATCTAAGGGATTGAAAGTTAATGTAGTATATTCTTGTTATTCCTATTACGACAATATTAAAGGATTTCATAAAAAAGCGTTTGAAAAAGTTTTGAATAATGTAGATTCTATTATTTTTCAAACTGATACTCAGAAAAATAGATTCGTTTCCAAGTATAATCTTGATCCTAAGAAACATTTTAAGCTGCTTCATGGTTTTTCACTTAAAAGGTTTGATAAGTTTAAGTTTAATTCTTTGAGAGACGAGTTCTTTATAGATGATTTTAAATACATTGTAGGAACTCTCGGTGATTTTACTCCTGAACATGATGTGTTGAATGTGTTTAAAATGGTTAAAAAATTAAGAAAAACAGGTCGTAATTTTACATGTCTTGTCGCTGGCGATGAAGTAGAGGAATATGATTCGTATTTCGATGATTGCAAATATTATTATCTCTCTCAAGGACTTGATAATTATATAAATTTCATCAATCATAGGTATGATATAGCTAATTATTTGTCGCAATTGGATGTCTTTGTTTATCATTCAGATAATGAAGCTGTTTCAATACCAGTAATTCAAGCGCTAATCTCTGGCGTAAATGTGGTTGTGAATGATAATGAGATGATTAGAGAAATAACTCGCAATGGAAAATATGCTATACTTTACAAATCAAATGATGCTGCTGATTTCGCAGAGAAAACTCGTCAAATTCTAATTGATTTGGAGGATTACCAGCTTATTGCGGAAACTGTACAAGAAGAATGCAGGGAAATATTCTGTATTGACAGGCATGTATCAGGATTGAGAGATATTTATTTGAAAGTTAAAAAATTATAACATATTTGATATGGAACATAACTTACGATTCGCCGATTTGGCAAGACTTCGTCAAAGTGACAGAAAATATAAGGAGCAAGCTGTTGAAAAAGATAAACTTATTCAATGTTTGGAAACAGCGCGTATTTCTCCTTCGGCAAATAATTCGCAGCCCTGGAAGTTTGTGGTTGTAGATGATATTGAAAAGAAAGAACAGATAGCAGAATGTACTATAGGCTTGGGAATGAATAAATTCACACGTCAATGTCCTGTTCTGGTGGCTGTCGTTCTTGAACAGCAGAATTTCATGTCAACTATAGGCAGCATGATTAAAAATAAGAACTACAGTTTGTTTGATATAGGAATCGCTGTAAATCAATTTTGTCTTCAAGCTGCAGATTTAGGTCTTGGAACTTGTATAATAGGTTGGTTTGATGAGAAAAAAATAAAGAAAATTCTCGGCGTTAAAAGAAGACGTATTCCGTTGCTGATAAGCGTTGGCTATCCTGACGCACCAACAAGAGAAAAAGTCAGAAAACCATTAGATGTCATGAGTAGTTGGAATCAGTATTGATTCTTCTTTTCATCATCAGATCGTAAAGAATGTCGTCTAAAGGCCTTACTTTTAATATTTCAGTGAATATATATGTTAAAATTCCAACGACAAGAGTCGGAAACATCAGGTCGTAATTACCGGTCATTTCGCTGATGAGAATGAAGCCGGTTAATGGAGTCCTTACCACTGAAATGAAAAAAACAGACATTCCGATTAAAACAAAATATCCTGTATTGCTGAGACTTACAATATCGTAGTTGGCCAAAGTGATACAGAATATTTTTCCTAAAAGTCCGCCCATCGATAGTAAAGGAATGAAAAGACCGCCAGGGAAACCTGTTGCGTTGGAAATGATTGTAAGGGTTGCTAAAGTGAATAGAATTAAAAAGTTAGAGAATAAACTGTGACTGTTGTTTTCAATAGTTTCTATTGTAAATATCTGATTGCCTCCAACGAGTGATGGGTAAAAAAAGATAATAATAAGGATAAATGCAGAGAGATATAAATAACGTCTGTCGTATTTTGTCTGAAATTTCCTATAATTGATTTTGATGAAAATAAATAAGTTGGAAAATAATTTTCCTAATATGGAAAAAAATACTGCCATTATCATAAAAATAATTAACAATTGATAATCTTTTAATTCTGGCTTTTCAATTGATATTGATGAATATATATTGAAAGGAAAGAATAAATAGGCTATTATTCCAGCGCAAAGTCCGGATAATAAAGTTGATAGCGTTAGTTTCTTTAAATCGGAAGTGTTATCGTTTTTTAAGCTTTCTAAAATCAGTATAGAAGAGGCGAGAGGTGCAGTAAAAGCTGCCGATATCCCGGCTCCGGCACCTGCGGCAATAAGATAGTTGTGGTTTTCTTCTTCTACTTTCAATCCTTTTCCTATGATAAAACCAATCAAAGAGCCCATTTGTACAGATGAGCCTTCACGGCCGAACGACAATCCGGATAAAATGCTCAAAATTCCTCCTGAAAATTTTGCAACTACGTTTTTAATTGGACTTTTGTATTCCATCTTTTTCTCTAACAAAGCTTTTGTTTGAGGCAAACCGCTGCCTGAAGTCGTTGGAAATCTCCTGACTAATCGCTGTATTATATTTAAAATGGAAACGGTTAAAATGAATAAAAACAGATATTTCGAGATGATAAAAAATATTGTATGAAAGCTGATTTTATCATTGATTATTCTTTGGAAATCGCTGATATTGTTGTTGTTGAATAAAATCATTCTTAAATTATCAGCATGGAAGATAATATATCGAAATAAGACGCAAACAAATCCGCCGATAATTCCGATTAAAATACTTGCTAAATAAAATCTATAAGTGATGCGCATTTTTTTTAGAGACAAACGCTATAGTCTTGAAATAGTTCGAGCGTGTCTGTTAAAATATTATGCCATATCTCTTAAAATATCTCTAATGCTTTTTTCACTTCCGAGAATTTCTTGTATTCGTTTAGTACGGTTGTAAATTGCGTTGTAACTTTTGCCGGTGACGGCGGAAATGTGTTTTTCGTTCATTCCCAATAAGTAAAGACAGAAATATAGGTTGTCTTGCTGCTTTAAACCTTCGTGCTCGGCGATGATTTTGTTAAAGATATTGTCGAAAATCTTGTTGAACAAATCAATGAGTTCTTTCTGTGTTTCTTCTGATAATCGCAAGTCGGGATATTCGACATTTGTTTTGATGTTGATATCTTGGCTTATCTCATGAAGTTTTTGACATAGAGGAATTTCCATCAAATCTTTAAGTTTCATGTCGAAAGGAGCGTGAGTGAGATATTTTTTTGTTTTGATGTCCTGCAGCTCCTTTTCTAAATTTTTAATATGCTGTTTGATGTGTTTGTTTTCAGATGATTTCTTGTCTATTTTTTCTTGTAATGAATTGATATAGTATTTCTTTTTGTCAATTTCATTGTTGTATTTTTTCTTTTTTAATTTTAACAGATACAAGCCAAGGAAAAAGAATAAGATTGTAATGAGAATGACAAAGATGAAAAATGTCAATATTTTGTTATAGATGTGTTCGTTGTATTTGTTGGTGTTATAGTTCTCGTAAACAGAAGAAATGTCGGTTTTAATTGTTGAAAGCATCAGTTCTTCGTTGGTTTCTTTTGCGAGGATTGGAGAATATTTAGACATAAGGTCTTTGTTGTTGGTTTTAAGACCTATTTCAATGATGTGATTTGCAGCATCTATTTTAGAGTACTTGTTGTCAGGGAAATATTGCTCATAATAGTAAATCGCAGAATCGAGCATGCCTTTGTCGTAGTAAATGTCGCCTAAGACGCCAGCGGCTTCCATTCTTAAATTAGGGATTTCTAACGTTTTATATTGTTTTAGCATTGCCTTGAATGGTTCGTCGTGGTAGCCCATATTGTATGTGATAGTAGAACTTATTCTTTCTATGACGAATTTCAAAGGAGAATCTTTGTCGTATTCTGACAAGGTTAAATCGGCGATAGACAGGTGTTCTAAAGCCAAGTCGTAGTTGTACATGTGAGCGTACATTGTTGCGATGACGATATTGTTGCGTGTGATAGCGCTTAAATTTCTTTCAATGTCAAATAGTTGGTTTGCTTTATTCAGGCATTCGATTGATGCGTTATAAACATCAAGCCAATATAGAATATCGCTAAGTCGGACGTAAATCAATGCGTTAAAATGTATAATGTTTCTGTTGTTGTCGTTGCTGAAGAAAGTGATTTTTTCTATGAGTTTAAGCGACTCTAAATAATCGATGAAGGAATCTTTGTATTTGTAGTCTTCTTCATAGCCAGCTCCTCTGTAATAGTGGGCTTTTGAGTTTATAAAAAGCAGATCTTTGTTTTGAGGATGCTGATTAGTTAAGCTGTCTAAATAGATTACAATGTCGTTAAGCGTGGATTTGTTTGTAATCACGCTGTCGCATTTGTAAAGAGCTTCTGCAATAAGTATGTTATATTCAATAAATTCTGATTTTGATAATTTGTTTTTGTCGTCTGATTTGCTGAAATCGTTCAGCATGTCTAAGGCTATTTGTGGATTTTCAGTCATGGTATCGTTAATATTTTTTAAGATACCATAATGGTATGTGTCGTTAGTTTCAGAGAAAAAAACAAATTTAGTGCAAGAAGAAAATAGGATGCTAATGAAAATAGGAATTAGCATCATGGAGAATAAACATTTTTTCATCTCAAAATAATTATATGCAAAAATAGAAAATCCGTTATTTTATACCTCTTAAATCTTTGTATAATTGAACCGCATACAAATCTGTCATGTTAGAGATGTAGTCGATGACGACTTGGATGCGAGAATATAAATCTTTGTTGTCGTTTTTGAATTGATCTGGAATTATTGAAAGAAGCTTTTTGTTGTAAGCTTTATTTGGATTTAGGACGGCTTGTATAAATTCATCAATTAATTCGCCGATGACATTGAAGCCGGTTAGTTCTATCTTGACGACAGATTGATGTCTGTAAATGTTCTTTAACGAGAAGTTACGGCAGTTTTCGAGAGCATTTTTTTCGAAGTCGGGGAGATGTGACGCTAAAGTTTTCTCGAAGTCACCATTCATTATTATGTCGTAATTGTCGATGAAAGCATTTGATACACATACGACTAATTTGTTTATTGCTGTTGCTCTTAAAAAGGCTAATCTTTCGTTATAGTCGGTGACGGTTTCAAAGATGTCTTTTTTTCTTTCATGGAACCAAGTCTCATCATCTTTGAAGAAAGAAGAGAAGAAAAAGTCGATGTCGCTAGTTGATACTATTCCTCTTTTTTGAGCGTCTTCCATATCAAGGATGAGATAGCAGATGTCGTCGGCAGCTTCCATTATGTATGAAAGAGGATGGCGAGCGTACACCAAGGAATTTTCGTCGATGCATTTGATTCCGCATCCGTCCATGACTTTCTTGAATGTCTCTATTTCGGAGAAGAAAACGTTGTATTTTTTTCTGTTTCCTTTATTGTATGACGGATATGGGTATTTTATTAAAGTTGCGAGAGTTGCGTATGTAAGAGACATGCCTCCTTGACGGCGACCGGCAAACTGATGTGTGAGTTGGCGAAATGCGTTGGCGTTGCCTTCGAAGGATACGAGGTCGGACCATTGGTCTTCAGGTATCAGGCTTTCTAATTCTTTGCCTGGACCATCTTTGAAATAGCTGCTTATCGTTTCTTCGCCAGAATGTCCGAAAGGAGGGTTGCCTAAATCGTGAGCCAAACAAGCGGCAGAAACTATAGTGTCGATGTCGTAAATTTCGTTGTGGAAATCATTGCCAAATCTGTCGATGAGGTTTTTGGAGACAATCCTTGCAATGGAACGTCCGACGCTTGCTACTTCTAAACTATGAGTCAATCTGTTGTGAACCATTTGGCTTCCGGGAAGAGGGAAGACCTGTGTTTTGTTTTGAAGACGACGGAAAATGTTGGAGAAGATAATCCTGTCGTAATCACGTTGGAAAGCGTTTCGGATGTCTGACTTTTTGTATTCTCTAAATTCTCTTTCGGCAGAAAGCAGTGATTTCCATTCCATAACGATTATTTTTGTGTTGTTGTTCTTGCGTAAGGCGTTAAGTCTTGTGTCGCGAATTGTCCGCTTTTGTATTTGAAATAGCCGGAAATTCCAATCATGGCAGCGTTGTCGGTGCTGAATTTGAATTTAGGAATAAAGACTTCCCATCCGTAACGTTTGCCGTTTTCGTGCATGGCTTTCTGTAATCCGGAGTTGGCAGAGACTCCACCTGCGATGGCGACTTGCTTTATTCCAGTTTCTTTTGTGGCTTTGATTAGTTTTTTCATCAAAGTCTCGATGATTTCTTTTTGGATAGAAGCGCATAAGTCGGCTTTGTTTTTCTCGACGAAATCAGGGTCTTCTTTGAGTCTGTCGCGCAAGAAATAAAGGAAGCTTGTCTTTAATCCGCTGAAGCTGTAGTTGAGTCCTGCTATGTTGGCCTTGCTGAAAGAGAATGCGTCAGGGTTGCCTTCTTTAGCGAGACGGTCGATGATTGGTCCGCCTGGGTAAGGAAGTCCCATAATCTTGGCTATTTTGTCGAATGCTTCACCAGCAGCATCGTCGATAGTCTTGCCGATAATCTCCAAGTCGAAGTAGTCGTTGACCTTGATAATCTGAGTGTGGCCGCCTGAAACGGCGAGACACAAGAATGGAAATTGAGGCACTTTTGTGGTCTCGCCTTCTTCTTGTGCAAACAAAGCCATGATATGTCCGTTTGTATGGTTGACTTCGATGAGTGGAATATCCATTGAAAGAGCAAAAGCCTTTGAAAATGAAGTGCCTACCAAAAGTGAGCCTAAAAGTCCAGGACCACGTGTAAAAGCTATTGCACTTAACTGATTTTTTGTTATATTTGCGTTCTTTAAAGCAGCGTCAACAACAGGTATAATGTTCTGCTGATGGGCGCGTGAAGCCAGCTCTGGAATGACTCCGCCATATTGACGGTGAACATCTTGGTTGGCAATAACGTTTGAGAGAACAGTAGTACCTCTTAGTACCGCTGCGGAAGTGTCGTCACATGACGATTCGATAGCTAATATATATTCGTTCATAATCATAAAAAGAAAGGACAAAAATACGAAGAAAACAATTATACATAGCATTTTAATTATCATTACGATAATTTTTGCTCTGTTAGCGAGTATATACGCCGTTATTCTCGACGTAAATGTCCAGAGTATGCTCGCACGTACGGCCGCTGGCGTCCTTTCTAATAAGTTGGACACGGAAGTAAAAATAAAGACTTTCTACATAAAGCCTGACCTCAGAATTCATGCTGAAGAAGTGCAAATCAATGATAAAATGCATTATCCTATGTTGTATGTGGGAGAACTTGATGCTAAACTTTCAATACGTGATTTGGCTAATGAGTTGAGAGTGAAAAAAATAAGTATAGATGACATTCTCGTGAATCTCGTTAAGTATGAAGATGATTACATTATGAACATATCTGAATTGTTCGCATCAGATAATGCTCAAAAAGAAAAAAACAAAAAATCTAAATCGACAATATATCTTGATGAACTGAATCTTAGCAGAGGTCACTTTGTGCTTTGGGACCAAAATAAAGATAATCCTGACAAATTGAGCATGGATTATTCTCATCTCGACATCGACAGCATTTATATGTCTCTGTCCAAATTATCATATAACGGCGATACTATTGAAGGTTTTATCCATGAACTCAGGGGCGACGAAAAATCCGGATTCTCAATAAATGAATTCAATACACAATCAAAATTCCGAATATCTTCAGATGGATTTGATTTTAAAAATCTTACATTGAAAAGTCATTCTACAGCATTAGATATTGATTTGCAACTGTTGTTTAATGGTTATTCAAATATCCGAAAATTCGTTGATTCTGTGATGATTGTGGCTAATATACATCAGTCACAACTAACTCTGAGCGATTTGAAATATTTCTCTCCTGTAATGGGAAAGATGACCGATACACTGCAAATTAAAGGCTTAGTGACCGGATTTGTGAGGGATTTTACAGCAAGCAACTTTAATTTCTCATTCAAAGATAGCACCAATTTTGTAGGAACGATAAAAATGAAAGGATTGCCTGATTTTAATGAGACTCATATAGTCGCGAATGTTAATAAAATGAATTTCTCATATCAGGACATCTCTGAGTTTGCAATACCATCTTCATCAAACTATATTCCATTGCCGGAAATGCTTTCTTCGGTGAAAAACGCAGTGCTTTCCGGAGAATTTTACGGCTTCCCTAATAACTTCAATACCAAATTTAACCTTCATACTAATATCGGTAATATTTATTTCGATGGAGCTTTGAATAATGACCTGGATATAGTCTCGAATCCTTATTATTTCTTGACAATGCATGCTAATAATTTTAATGTTCAAGAACTTCTTGGAATGAAAGACAATGCTTTAGTGTCATTTTCAACAGATGTACATGGCGAAGGTTTGAATAAAGAAGACGCAAATCTGCAAGTTGAGCTTAATGTCGAAAAAATGAAATTCCAAAATAATGAATTTGATAATATTACTATAAATGGTAGATTTGAAAATCAACGACTTGCATTGTCAACTGACATAAATAGAGATTTGATAGATGTTGATATAAAAGGATTGCTTGACGTGAAAGGTGATGTCCCTGATTTTGATGTCGTAATGGATGTTAGAAATATCGACTTGTATAAATTGAACATCTTGGATTTGGATGAAAAAATGCTTCTTACAACAAATGCTAATATTAAGTTGAGAGGTAATAAACTTGATGAAATGTATGGCGTGGTGCGTTTGGATGATACATATTATCACGATAGCAGAGGCAGCTATTTTATGGATAGTCTGAATGTCACGTTGACAGAGAATCATTTTGATTCAAAAGATATTCATATTGTATGCGACTTCTTCGATGCTGATGTCAATGGGATTTTCAATTTTAAAAACATAGGAAATACGTTTAAGAATTATGTGAGAAAACACTTCCATATAAATAAATGGGGTGATAAAGGTCTGAAACTCAGTGATGAAGAACAGGATTTCTATGTTAATATGAAATTTAAGGATACAGAAACATTGTCGCAGTTGCTGATGCCTAAACTCAAAGTTAGCAATAATACTAATTTTACTGCTACGTTCACTTCTGCAAACTATCAGCTTTATTCTACATTGGAATCAGAGATGATAGTGTATAATAAAATGATTTTTAATAATTTATATCTTAAAAATAAAACAGAACGCAATAAAACCACTGCAAATATCAGTTTGAAGGAACTTGTGCTTAAAGAGGCAAAAGGTAAAAATGATGTCGAGTTAGGATTGGAAAATATAGTGTTTCTTTTAGATGCACATAGTGATAGTCTTTTGTTCGATTTGTCGTGGAATGATGATGCTGATGAAGATAAAAACAAGGGTAATTTAGAAGCTGTTTTTCTTCCAAATGATATTCATGGAGGCAAACTTCATCTAACAACTTCAGATGTTATCATCAACGATAGTTTGTGGAATCTTTCTCCAACATGTTTTGTAGATTTTAAAAAGAATAACGTTAGGTTTGAAGAGTTTGCTATTTATTGTGGCAATCAGTCTATGAAGGTGAGTGGTAATTTCCCTAAAACAAGTCGTGATACTTTGTATCTTAATTTCAATCATTTAGATGTTTCAGACTTTGATTTGCTTACCGCCGGAATCGGTATAGACGTAGATGGTATTATCAATGGTGATTTGCAGTTCTCAGGAATCTCCGATCGTTTTACATTCTTCTCCAATCTTGATGTTAGCAATATAGGCCTTAATAATCATTTGGTTGGCGATGCTTATATTGATGCCAATTGGAATGCTCCCGACACATCTATATTTGTTGATGCGGAAATAATCAGAAAAAACAATTCTGAAAAATTGTTGGCATTGGTCGGTAATTATTATACGTCTCGCAAAAATGACAATATAAATTTCAACCTTGACCTGAATGGAATAGATATTTCTTTTGTCAATTCGTTCACAAAAGGCGTTTTGAGTCGTATAAAAGGAAATCTTAATGGCGATATTCACATAAGTGGTTCCGCCAAACAAATGATTCTCAATGGAGAAGCTGATTTATATGATGCGGCTTGCAATATAGATTATCTTAATACTTATTATAACGTAAATCCAACAAAGTTCAGACTTCTGAATAATGTTAAGCCTCGTATCAGTTTGTCGGAAAACAGGATAGATTTTAGTGACATAATTCTCGTCGATACTTTGAATAATTATGCTGTCGCACATGGACTTGTGACACACGATTATCTTAGGAATTTTAAGTTTAATGTCGATGCGTCCCTTAATAACTTTTTGGCGATGAATATGTTGCCTGTCGATGGCTCTACGTTTTATGGAACAGCAGTTGCGAGCGGAGACCTGAAGATAAATGGTCCTCTTGAAGATATCGTTATGGATGTCAATGCTTTGTCAATGCCAGGAACGGTGATTGATATTTTGTTGACGAGTACGAGTTCAATAAATGACAATTTTATCGTTTTTGTCCAAAAAGATGTTGTGCAAGATACAGTGAAAACTATTATCCCTAAGAAAGAGAAAGATAGGAAGTTTACTTTTAATCTTAACGCTGACGTGGCGGAAAGCGCAAAAGTTAATATCCATTTGCCTTCAAATATGGGTAATATCAGCGCTAACGGCTTGGGTAACATTAGGTTGGGCTACGATTCTAATATACTTACGCTTTATGGTGATTATGTCATCAATGATGGAACATTCAATTTTAACTTCCAGAATCTCGTAAGACGTAACTTTGATATAAAACAAGGCGGAACAATTTCGTGGACCGGAAATGCTGCGGAAGCAGATATCAATGTGATAGGTAGCTATAGAACTAAATCGTCAATTTCATCTTTGGGCGTTGAGTTGGACTCAACGTCATTGGTTAATAATGTCAATGTGGATTGTATTCTGCGTTTGCAAGAAAAACTTAACAACCCTACGATAACCTTCGGATTGGATTTGCCTAATGCGACCGATGATATAAAAAATACGGTTTTCTCAATTATTGACACTACAAATCAGGCTGTTATGTCGCAGCAGATTATATCGTTGCTCGTGCTGGGTTCGTTCTCTTATTCAAATGCCAGCCTTTATAGCATTGGAGCTTCCAACTATTACAATGTTCTCACCAGTTCATTGAGTAGCTGGCTGTCACAGATTAGCAAGGATTTCGATGTCGGTGTGCGTTATACTCCGGAAGATAATCTTACAGCAGAAGAATTGGAAGTAGCGCTTTCAACACAATTGTTTGATGATAAGTTGACAATAGAAGGAAACTTGGGTATGTACACGGGCTCTCATAGTGACATGGCAGGTGGCGCCAATAATATCGTTGGTGACGTTGATATAACGTATAAATTTACTAACAGATTGAGCCTCAAGATTTATAACCATTCTAATTTGAATAGTAACTATTATTTGTATTCTTACGAAACATATTCGGATTATACTCAAGGAATAGGTATCTCTTATTCTCAAAGTTTTGATAATATAAGGGAGATTTTTGTAAGAAAAAATAGAAATAAAAAAAACAAAAACAATAAAAGATGAATAATGACAAATTTGTATTATACAGAGCATCAGCTGGATCTGGAAAAACATATACTCTTGTAAGAGAATTTCTAACACTTTGTCTATCATCTGAAAATGTGATATATAACAATATTCTCGCTGTCACTTTTACCAATAAGGCGGCAAACGAGATGAAAGCCAAAATTTTAAATAATTTAGAAGGCATAATAGCTGATAACGAAGATTGTTTGAGTATGAAAAACGATCTTTGTAAAGCCAATAATCTTACAGAAGAACAGCTGAAACAGAGAGCCGTTAAATTATATGATAGTATCATTCATAATTATTCCGACCTGAATGTATCTACAATAGATAGTTTTGTTCAGCAGATTTCCCGAACTTTCGCTCGAGAACTGAAGCTGCCAAGCCAGTACAGAGTTCTTTTGGACGATGATGAATTTCTCGATGAACTGATTCAACGTATTGATAAAGAAATCGGTGATGGCGATGATATGCTGACAAAAACTCTTGTCGAATATATTAAATTCAATCTTAAAGAGGAAAGCAAGTGGCGACTTGATACTCCAATAAGAGATTTCGTAAAAACTCTCCTTAAAGAAAGCGCATATAAAAAAGGTGAAAGTCTTGAACTGAATTTGCTCGATGAAAAGAAATGTGAGGAAGTGGATAGTTATATTAAAAATCAAACGGATATATATTTAAAGACTATTAACGACAATATCAAGAATATCGAGCTTTTGGATATTGATGAAAAAGCCTATGCTAAGGTCTTGCCGTCAATGTTAAATAAAATTAAGAAAGACATTAATATAGCGCCTAAGGATCTTTGCGGAAAAACAATAAAAGCTATATTAAACGGCGAAAAATCGTGGTATAGCGGTAAAAAAGAACCTGTTAATGTCAATGGCGATGTGGTCGTTAGTTGTTTTGAAAATATTATAAATAGCCACAAATCCTTATACCTTATTAATATTGTTAAAAAGAACTTTTACCTGTATCTCTTGAGAGGAAATCTGCTGAATATTGTGAATCAGCATATTGAAGAAACAAATAAGGTTCATATCTCTGAGTTTAACAAAAGGATTTCAGATATTATATCAGATTGCAGCGCACCTTTTATATATGAGAGAATAGGCACTAAATTCCAGCATTTCTTTATTGATGAATTTCAAGATACTTCTGTCTTGCAATGGTTTAACTTTTTGCCTTTGATTAACAATAGTCTTTCTGAAGGAAAAATGAATCTTTTGGTTGGTGATGCAAAACAGGCAATTTACAGATTCAGAAGTGGGGAAGTGGAGCAAATTATTAAATTGCCGAAAATCCATAACAAACCCAATGAGCCTAATGATGAGGCAACTGAGGTTTTCTCTGATTATGAAGATTCGTTCAAAAATTATTTTAAAGAATATGAATTGGAGAAAAATTATCGTTCTAAAAAGAATGTGGTTTTATTCAATAATTCGTTTTTTGATTTTTCAAAAGACTGTCTTTCTGATAGTTATAAAAAAGTGTATTCAAATTCCAAACCTCAGCAATATAGGGAAAATCAATCGTATGATGGATGTGTGAATGTCAAGATTTTCGATTGTAACAAAGATACTAAGATAAAAGAATATAAGGAAAATGTTAAAAACGCTATTTTGGATGACATAAAGTCGTTAAAGGAAAATAATGCTGACTTGAAATATAGCGACATTGCCATCCTTGTGCGTAACAATAGCGACGGTTCTGATATAGCAGAATTTCTTTCAAAAAATGATATACCTGTAATTTCTTCAGATTCAATACTTTTAAAATCTTCTGATGAAGTCATGCTTGTCATAATGACTCTAAAATATATGATGAATGAAAAAAATAAAGTGACTAAATTGAATCTGTCGTTCTATCAGGATATTTGTAGGAATAATAGGGAAGAAATAACCAATCTTGCTGAAGTCCTTAAATATGATATTGCCGAAGATGAAATTAATCAAATAAGAGAAAGTGCGTTGAGTCTCTATGATTTGTGCGTTAAAATAATAAGGATGTACGGGTTTAATATTGCTAATAATGTGTTTTTGCAATATTTAATGAATATGGTTCATGACTGGCAAAATACAGAAAATAATGGGATTAATGCTTTTCTTGAATACTGGGACAAGAAATCAGATTCGTTTTTTGTTAAAATTACGGGAAAGATAAATGCCGTTCAGATAATTACGATACATAAATCTAAAGGTCTTGAATATAAAATAGTTATGTATCCTTATGTCTATACAAAAGTTCCGGATAGATTATATTCAAATGAAATGTGGCTCGACTTCAAACATGATTTTGAGCTTTTGAAAGATATTCCTCATCTCGACAATTTCATACTTCCTATTACCAGCTCTTTAGAAGAAACTGAAATGGCGAAGTATTTTTATGAGGAAAAAGAAAAAGCTGCTTTCGATGATTTTAACATAATGTATGTGGCGATGACTCGTGCAAAGGATATTCTTTTCCTTTATTCTAAAAGTAAGTCTGATGAAAAAAACAGCAATTTCTTGGTCGATTATATGAATTATGTGGCACCGTCGTCCTTAGTTGACAATGAACTTTTAAAAGTCGATTTCAAGGAAGTTGTATATGACGATGATATTGTAAGAAATTATATAGAATATCAATTCGGTGAGATGCTATATGTTGATAGTGAAAGTGAAGATAATGATGTAAATGAAATAAAACTTGCTGAAAATGAATCGCTTCCTGTTACCGTAGATTGGATGGAAAAGGTGAAGTTTAAAGAAGATCCAACGATGTTATGGGCAGAAGAAGATTCCTATGAGCCGCAAGAATGGGGAAATCTTGTTCATGAGATTTTTTCAAAAATAACGACTTTGGATAATGCCAAGAGAGTATTGAAGTTTTATGAAAATGATGGCTGTATTAATGCAGAGACATCGGAAAAATTATACCGTGAATTTTGTGAAATAGCCAATAATGAAGAAATTAAAGAAGCCTATTCGAGTGAAGCGGTGATTAGAAGTGAGATGGAGATTTTAATGGACGATGGAAGAAAAATGCGTCCCGACAGATATGCGGAACTAGAAAATAAAGTTATTTTGATAGACTATAAAACAGGACAAGACAATGTAAAATATTATGAGCAATTGAGGGAGTATGCTTTTGCGTTGTATAAAATGGGAGTTGATAAAACGATAAAACCATATCTTGTCTATTTGAAAGATAATGATGGTAAAGTGAAAGTTGAAGAGGTATTTTTAGACAGATTATTTTACTGAACATAAAGCATTTTTTTGTAAATTTGCGCTCGTTTTTTGAAAAATCTTTTGATAGGCTCTGCGGAGCTTTAGTGGAAAAGATAAAATCAGTTTTAATAAAAAAATATAATAGATGAATAGTATTCGTAATGTCGCAATTATTGCCCATGTTGACCATGGCAAGACCACATTGGTAGATCGTATTTTACACCAATCCAGATTGTTTAGAGACAATCAAGAAACAAATGATTTGATGTTGGATAACAACGATCTTGAGCGAGAACGAGGTATCACTATTTTGTCTAAAAATGTTTCGGTTCGTTATAAAGGCGTAAAAATAAATATTATTGACACTCCCGGCCACTCCGATTTCGGCGGTGAGGTAGAGCGTGTCCTCAATATGGCTGATGGCGTTATCTTGCTTGTTGACGCTTTTGAAGGCCCAATGCCACAAACACGTTTCGTTCTTGAAAAGGCTTTGCTTTTAGGCCTCAAGCCTATAGTAGTTATCAATAAAGTTGACAAGCCTAATTGTTATCCAGAAGAAACACAAGAAGCTGTTTTCGATTTGATGTTCAACTTAGGCGCAACAGAAGAACAACTCGATTTTCCAACGGTATTCGGTTCTTCAAAACAAGGCTGGATGTCGCCAGACTACAAAAAAGTAACATCAGACATTTCATATCTCCTTGATACAATTTTAGAACATATTCCGGCAGCTAAATTTGAAGAAGGCACACCGCAAATGCTTATCACTTCTTTGGATTATAGTTCATACGTAGGTCGTATTGCAGTCGGTCGTTTGAAAAGAGGAGTTTTGCAAGCTGGTATGAATGTCTCGCTCATGAAACGTGATGGTACAATTAAGAAAAACACAATCAAAGAATTATATACATTTGAAGGCCTTGGAAAAGAAAGAACCAAGAATCCTGTCAACGCTGGTGATATAGTAGCTCTTATGGGATTAGAGGACTTTGAAATCGGTGACACAGTTGCCGACTTGGAAAATCCAGAAGCATTGCCTCCAATCCACGTCGACGAACCAACAATGAGCATGTTGTTCACAATCAACAACTCTCCATTCTTCGGTAAAGAAGGTAAATTCGTTACATCACGTCACCTTCGTGAACGTTTATATAAAGAATTGGAAAAGAACTTGGCACTTCGCATAGAAGACACTGCTTCTCCTGATTCAATGATGGTTTATGGCCGTGGTATTCTTCACCTTTCAATTTTGATTGAGACAATGCGTCGTGAGGGTTATGAGTTCCAAATAGGTCAGCCAAAAGTTATCTTGAAAGAGATAGACGGCAAGAAATGCGAACCTATTGAAATGTTGACAGTTCAAGTTCCAGAGCAATTTGCAGGCCGTGTAATTGAACTTGTTACAGCAAAGAAAGGCGAGATGATAAATATGCAGCCTAAGGGCGACAGAATGAACATCGACTTTGAAATTCCATCAAGAGGACTCATCGGATTGAGAAGTAACATGCTTACTGCGACAGAAGGTGAAGCTGTTATGTCACAAAGACTTAAAGGTTACGAACCTTGGAGAGGCGAGATTCCTGGACGTAATACAGGCGCTCTTATAGCAATGGAGACTGGTACTGCAGTTCCATACGCTTTGTGGAAATTACAAGATAGAGGCTCATTCTTCGTTATGCCAAATGAAGAAGTATATGCAGGTGAAGTAATCGGTGAAAACACACGTTCAAACGACATAGTGTTGAATGTTAATAAAACAAAGCATTTGACAAACGTCCGTGCGTCTGGCTCAGATGAAAAAATCGTTCTTATTCCACCAAAACGTTTCTCATTGGAAGAATATATGGAAATGATTAGAGACGATGAATATCTCGAAATAACACCAAAGAGCTTGCGCTTGAGAAAGATAATTTTGGATGAAATTGAACGTAAACGTCAAAGCAAAAAAGAAGACAATGAATAAAAGAAAAGGCGACTGTGAAGGTCGCCTTTATTATTTTATTATTTCAATATATTATTTCAATTTCCTTTTCCTTGAACCAATTCTGTCGGTGATTGATTTTTCTGCATAATCGAAAGGAACATAGAACAGACAGATGTCATTATAATATCCTGCATTTTCTTGTTTTCCGACAAGTACAGACGCGTCTTCAACGTCTGAGTCGTTCAAGAATAATTCTAATGTTACGATTTCTTCGGCAATAGTGTCTGTAATTGTTTGATAATAATGATAATTGTCACTTAGGAATTGATCGATGCGAATGTCTAAGTCGGAGTTTATATAAAGGTCACATTCATAATAGCTGTTATATTTGAAGAAAAAGTCCATTCTCCAGACAGCGTATGAATACCAGTCGTTTCCGCCGCCATATCTATAAATGGTATCGCCGAAGTTGTAATTAGGTGCGCCATAAATGTTCTCTATAGATTTTGGCGACAATCCAAATGAAGTCGTTGGCTCTTAAAAAATATTGACTGTAACTTTTATGGTTATTTGGTTTACTTCATTTTCAATGGTGACATTAGCTTCGCCAACGTTTTTACCTTTAATGACACCGTTTTCGTTGATGGTGACAACCATTTCGTTGTCGGAATAATAACTGAGTTCGCTTTTGGAAGTTATTCCTAAGTCATATTCTTCCAATAAAACAATTTCAATTGAATTTTTTCCGTCGTAATTTATCTCGTTTTTGTCGTTTGGGTTGCAAGAACTCAAAAAGATGCATATACCTAATAAAAATAAAGCTAATTTTTTCATGACTGATAATTTTATGCAAAAATATAAATTTTCTTTGTTAAGAAGTGATAAGAATAAGAAAAAAAAACTAAATTTGCGGAATAAGAAAAAAGTATTTCATTAAATAACTAATAATATGATTAACAACAATTTCATTAAACGTCACAATGGACCAACAGAAGCTGATGTTAAAAAAATGCTTGAGGTTATTGGCGTTGAATCAACAGACCAACTTATAGATGAGATTATTTCTTCTGATATTCGCCTTCCAGAAGGTTTAAATATCGGCAGAGGTTTGAACGAATATGAATGCTACGGCAAGCTTAAAGCTTTAGGCGCAAAGAACAAGATTTACAGAAGTTACATCGGTATGGGTTACTATAATGTAATCACTCCAGGTGTTATCACACGTAACATTCTTGAAAATCCAGGTTGGTACACATCATACACTCCATATCAAGCTGAAATTTCACAAGGTCGTCTCGAAGCTCTTTTGAACTACCAAACAGTTATCAGCGACATGACTGCTATGCCATTGGCAAACGCTTCATTGTTAGACGAAGCAACAGCAGCTTCAGAAGCAATGTTGATGTTCTGGCACAGCCGCAGCCGCGCTCAAGTTAAAGCTGGCGTTAACAAATTCTTCGTCGCTAATGACGTATTCCCTCATACTATCGATGTTATCAAGACAAGAGCTTATCACTTAGGCATTGAAGTAGTTGTTGACGATGTCAAGAACTTCAGCGCAGGTGAAGAATACTTCGGTATCTTAGTTCAATGTCCAAACCAATTCGGTCGCATTATCAACTATAGCGAAGACATTAAAGCTTGGAAAGAAAAAGGTATGCAAGTAGCAGTTGCTTCAGACCTTATGAGCTTGGCTCTCATTACACCTCCAGGTGAATGGGGCGCAGACGCTGTAGTAGGTTCAAGCCAACGCTTCGGTTTGCCAATGGCATTCGGCGGTCCTCACACAGGTTTCTTCGCAACAACAGACGCTTACAAACGTGAAATGCCAGGCCGTATCATCGGTATTTCAAAAGACGCTCTCGGCAATCCTGCTTACCGTCTCGCATTACAAACACGTGAACAACATATCAAACGCGAAAAAGCTACATCAAACATCTGTACAGCTCAAGCTCTCCTCGGTATCATGTCAGGATTCTACGCAATCTACCACGGTGCTGAAGGTATCAGAGAAATAGCTCGTCACATTAATATATTAGCTTGCGTTCTCGATAAAGAAATGCAAAAATATGGCGTTAAACAACTTAACGACTCTTATTTCGATACTTTACATTTCGAAATGCCAGAAGGTATCTGCACATGTAAAGTCAATGAAATAGCTCTTCAACATCAGATGAACTTCCGTATCATCGACAAACAACATTTCGCTATCAGCTTAGACGAAACAACAACATTAGAAGACGTTAATGAAATAGTTGCTGTCGTTTGTGAAGCTATCGGAAAAGATCATACAGACTTCGTTTGCGACCCAGCAGTTTGCGGCACATTCAATGGCATCGCTGCTGACATGCAACGTACATCATCATACTTACAAGAGCCAGTATTCTTCAAATATCGCAGCGAAACAGACATGATGCGTTATATGAAACAATTGGAAGACCGCGACTTAAGCTTAAACCGCGCTATGATTCCTCTCGGCTCATGTACAATGAAACTCAACTCAGCAACATCAATGTTCGCTTTGAGCTGGCCTGAATTCGCTAACATCCACCCATTCGTACCAGCAGAACAAGCTGAAGGTTATTTAGAACTCATCAACGAATTAGGTAAAGACCTCTGCGAAATCACAGGCTTCGCTGGTATGTCATTCATGCCTAACTCAGGTGCTAGCGGCGAATACGCAGGTCTCTTGACAATCCGTCGCTACCAAGAAGCTAACGGCCAAGGTCATCGTAACATCTGCTTGATCCCTGCATCAGCTCACGGTACAAACCCTGCATCAGCAGCAATGGCTGGTATGCAAGTAGTTGTCGTTAAATGCGACGCTAACGGTAACATCGACATGGAAGATGCTAAGGCAAAAGCTGAACAATATAAAGATGACCTCGCAGCATTCATGGTAACTTATCCTTCAACACACGGTATCTATGAAGACGGTATCCGCGACTTGATGAAGATAGTTCACGACAACGGCGGTCAAGTTTATATGGACGGTGCTAATATGAACGCTCAAGTTGGTCTCACATGCCCAGGCTTCATCGGCGCTGACGTTTGCCACCTCAACTTACACAAGACATTCGCTATCCCTCACGGCGGTGGAGGTCCAGGCGTAGGTCCTATCGGCGTTGCAGCTCACTTGGTACCATTCTTGCCAACTCACCTCAACCTCGCTACATATAACGAAAAACTCGGCGCTGTATCAGCAGCTCCTTACGGTAGCGCACAAATCCTCACCATCTCTTACGCTTATATCAAGATGTTAGGCGGTGCTGGTTTAAGAGAAGCAACAAAGATGGCTATCTTGAATGCTAACTACCTCAAAGATAGATTGAAAGATTATTATCCAATCCTTTATACCGGTAACAACGGTCACGTCGCTCACGAAATGATTCTCGATATCAACGGTATCAAC
>JAGBVS010000101.1 GCA_017630195.1 Bacteroidales bacterium
CCCAATCGACGAGATTCATATCTGCTACCAAATAAGGAAGGTCTTTTTGTTTTAATTTTTCGTTCATGATATAGTGATTTATATTAATTTTTCTAAGAATGCAAAGATAGGAAAAAAAAGACTACAAGACTACAAGACTACAAGACAACAAGTTTTTTTTAAAACGCAAGAAATTCAGAAATTCAGAACCTCAGAAGAACTTTGGCTTTTGAGCTAAGGCTGTTGAACTTTTTTTTAGTAATGAAGTAATGGAGTGATGAAGTAATGGAGTGATGGAGTCAGTAATGAGATTACTTCAACACCTGAATCCTGAATTCCTAAAAGGTTCTGAAGTTCTGAGATTCTGAGTTTCTTTTAAAGTTCTTTCTTGGGCGTTCCGGCGAAGCCGTCGGGCTTTCCGCTATATCTTTTTCCGCTACGCTCCAAAAGGATGCCGCTCCAATCCCTAACGCATTGGAGACGGAAACTGAAATTGGAGACGGAGACGGAAAATAATAGCTCCTAACTCCTCATTCTTAACTAAAAAACTCTCGCAGAGACGCAGAGCAACGCAGAGAATTACTTTGCGACACTTTGCGCCTTTGCGAGAAACTTTAGAATTTTAAAGAAACATCCTTGGGGTTGCAGCATTCCTGTGTAGAGACATCACCCCGTGGCTTCTTTAAAAAAATTCCTGCAAAACAATGTTTTAAAAAAATCAAAGCGCCGAAAGCGCGACAGAATCGTGATTGATTTTTTCTGTCGTACCTTCGGCACTCTTTTTAAATCTCAGAAATTCAGAACCTCAGAAGAACTTTGGCTGTTGAACTATGGCTTTTGAACCTTTTTTTAGTAATGGAGTGATATAGTGATGTGAAAAACTCCTCTAATCCCTCTATTCCTCTAATCCCTCTACCCCTCTAATTCCTCTGCCCCTCTAATTCCTCTGCCCCTCTAATTCCTCTGCCCCTCTAATTCCTCTAATCCCTATTTAACCCATTTCCCGCTCTCCACTTCCTTAATTCCTAATTCCTCATTCCACATTCCTAATTTCCAGATGTAGGTTCCACTTTGCCAATTAGAAGCATCTATTGAAGTGACATCGTCTGTTATTTCCTGTTCGTGAATTTTTCTTCCTTGGATATCATAGACTGACAAAACCGCATTGCGCAAACCGGTTCTGATATTCATCACATCGCATCCTGGGTTTGGATAAGCGATGGCATATTTCAAACCATAAGCGTGTGCTTCTTCGATGTTGTCAGGATTAAATGCTGATGCGGGGAATTTGGTAACAAAACCGGCTCCAATATCAGATTCCAATTCATCTGCATCATGAATAATGATAATTCCACCATCGTTGGTCGATTTCAATGTTATCACTCTATCAAGAGCATCATTATTTAAACCATAATACATAGTTGAAATAGTATCTAAATTACTATCAAGACGTTCTATCACTATCCAAGAATCTAAATTTGAATAATAACCTTGATGCAATGTATATGTATAATATATTGAACCGTCATCTTTTAAATCTACAGCATGTCTAAAACAGGACATATCCCACTCATCAGTTCCTCTTTCATTATAATTTACTACTTCAAGATAATCAGAAGTCTCATTTATGTCATCATTTATCTCATATAAACGACAGTCTTCATCATGATGTGGATTGTCTGGATTTCTCTTTTGAGTTGTAAGATATGTGGTATTATGATCACTTCTTTTAATGGTTATATTGTATAACATATCATTGATTAAACAATTAGGTCCTTTCAAGTATCTTTCTCTGATAAAGTTGAAGTCCTTGTCAAAATATCTAGCAGTTCCTTGTACATAATAATCGTCGCTATTTCCGTTGCCGCTATCATAAAATATGTAATAAGAATCAGTTGCTACAAAATGATTTGTACGATAGTATAGCGGTTGTCCGCCTCTGTTGTTACTTTTGGATGGACCAACTGTTCCAATACATTTTTTATTTAGTATTTCGCCATTAAAATTCATTCTGAAAAAGAATAATGTATCGTCTCCTTGAAATGGACTTTTATAACTTTCACATTTCCAATAAGCACCTACAATATCACCTTCATCTTCAAAAGCAGAGAATAAGAAAATGTTTCCGCTAAATGAATTTGGCAGAAGTTGCCACTCATATTCATTTTGAGCCTCGTATGTATCTATAGGCCAACTATTGTCATATACTTCTTCTACATTCAACTGACTATCTAACTTTAACAACGACAAATTTGCGTCTGAGGGAGGATTGTCGTAATTCTTAAAATGATTGTAGGAACCAGGAGTGTGTTCAGGACTATATGTCGTAAGTAAATAAAATTTATTTTCTTTCTCAAAAACATATTGCGCTGA
>JAGBVS010000102.1 GCA_017630195.1 Bacteroidales bacterium
GCGCTCTGGGTTATATCTGTAATGCCCTTTCAGGGCTTACTCTCCCAGAGTTTCGTGCTGTGCACTGCGCTCTGGGTTATATCTGTAATGCCCTTTCAGGGCTTACTTTCCCAGAGTTTTGTGCTGTGCACTGCGCTCTGGGTCGTATCTGTAATGCCCTTTCAGGGCTTACGGTAAATTATTTGTTATCAATGAGGAGCTCTGGTGACATTTCGTAATAGATGTCTGTTGGGATTCCCATGCCGTTGACTTTATCTAAGTCGGCTTGGAGAGTTGGTTTGATAACGCCGTCAGTAGCGATCCATTCTTTTACGAATTCGTAGTTGCCGTCGCCTTGAGCTTTGAGAATTTCGCCGCCGAGTTTAGCTACAGCAGCTTTCATTTCTTCGAAATTGATTGCGTAAAGACCTTCTTCGTTACGTGTGAAAGCGTTTTCTTTTTCCAAGAAGTTGAATGTTAACATATTTGCTTTGCCGTGAGCGCTTGAAGCACCGAAACGAACTGAACGGAAGATACCAGCCATGAATGTGGTGTAGTTTTCTTCTAATGTTGAATTTGTATATTCTCCCATTTCAGCGAGTTTTGTTACTAAGTAAAGTCCGAGGATGTCGGCTTTTGCTTCTTCGATACCTGAATATTGTTCTTTAAGAGCGTGACGGACAGTGCCTTTGCCATCGAGAGTGTTTTTGATACCCATGCCGTGAGCTACTTCGTGGAACATAACGTTAGCGAAGAAAGCTTCGAACTTGACGTTTTGGCGTGCTTCTGGAGTCATGAGGACATCAGCGATAGGAGCGAGGATGTTGTCGAACTTAGCTTTCATAGCGTTTTTGAGTTGTAACTTACGAGTTCCTTTTTGAAGTTGAACTTGTTCGTCGTTAGGCAAGTTGATAGCGATAGTCTTGCCAGCCATGTTACAGTCGCCGCCGTAGAAAACAGCGTCATAAACAGCGAGGTCAGCGTCAGCGCCTGGTTTTTCTTGTTTATATTCTTCTGCTACAGGAAGTTGTGTTTGTAACAATGGAAGAAGTTCAGCGTAACGAGCGAGTTGTTTGCTCCATGCTTGGTCTTTGATTAAGATGAAAGCTTCGTGAGCTGCTTTGTAGCCATAGAGAGCGTCAACATAATTTTCGATTGGACCGACAACGAAATCGACGTTGTTGTTACGGACGTCCATCCATGCCATATCGCTTTCAAAATAATCGTCTGTCAAGACAGCTTTAGCTCTGAGGCGTAAATAGTCTGCAAATTCTTTATCGCCGGCGAGGTCAGCAGCTTTGTTTAACAATTCAGCTACTTTGTTGATTTGTTCAGCGTAAGCATCGTGATACCATACAGCTTGTAATTTGCCGTTTTCGTCGCGTTTGATTAAAGTGTAGAGACTTGTTTTGTCAGGATTGTCCCAAGCTTCAAATTCTTCTTTTGTCATATCTGTTGGATAGAAGCCTGCGCCTGCTGGCATTGCGCCGTATTCAGGAAGGAAAGGATTGAGGTTGTCGAAGTGGTTCCATGGACCATAGTTGATTTCTGCGAAGAGACGAGCGTCTTTATCTTCGATAGAATTCAAGAAAGCTTCTTTGTCGCCACCGAATTGTTGTGTCCAGAAGATATCGTCCATGATATTGCCGATTTCATAGAGATAGTCTAACATTTGTTTTTCGTTGTCTGACAAATGAGAAATGTCTGAAGTTAATTGAACTTTAGCATATTGCTTTGTAAGGTCAGAATAATTTGTTTTGGTTTTTTCAGAATTTTCGCAGCATGTTGTTTTAGTAGAACTTTCACAACAAGTTGTTTTTGCTGGATTAGCACAGCTTAAAGTAGCTGCACCTAAAGTTAAAATCATGGCTAAGTTTTTAATTTTCATTTTGTTATTTGTTTATGTTAATATTTTTTTCTAATGACTAATTGATAAGACGCTTCAATGTGTATTGATTTTATGGAAACATTGAAACGTCTCTACTTCATTCCTAACTCATAATTAAATCCACGAGCATCATAATGTCGTTCCATGTTTGAGTGAAATAATGTCCGATAGCTCCGAAGATATTCATTGGTGCAGAAATTCCTCCGCTTAATGAATAGATTATCAATGACATATTAAAAAGTATGAATGTTATGATATATAGATAAGAGAGGAATACTCCGCAAAGGCGTATGTCGCTTTGGTCGCGGCGAGTGTCTTTTTTCCAGCATAAGAAATAGAACATCAAAGAGAAACCGATGATGACATCGACTATAGGGAGACATTCGTTCTTAATCATGAGACGGAAGAGAAGCAGTAAGAATGTCAGATATGGAAGCATGTATGGAGCTAATGTTGACATTATGCTTATGTAGTTGCCTTTTCTTGAGCTGCTTACGAAACCGAGAGTGTTGTCGCCGTAAGAAAGAGAGTCGGCTGACTTTGCGTTGAACTGATAGATTTTTCTTCTGAGGAAGAGAGCGCCGATGAGCATGTGAGCGCCTTCGTGCGACATGGTCTGCATGATGTCGATGTTTTTCTTGAAGAAAAATCTGTGGAAAATGAGATAAACAATAAAACCGACTCCGGTCCATAAATAACCGGAATACAATAAGTCCATTGAGGTGTTAACCGCATAAACTATCGTTCTATAAAATTCAAAAGCGGCTATGATGATGCCGATAACCAAAATGAAAATGGTTATAAACTTACGAAGTTTGCTCATAACTAATAGTTTAAGTTTAAGGATTAGAAACTTTTTTCTCGGCTGTAAAGTTAAGAAAAAATATACAAGGTATTACAACTTTACAAAAATAAATCAGCAGCGATTCCATCGGCGAAAAGCATGCCTTCATCAGTGAGGATGTAATTGTTATTTTTTATTAACATTATTCCCGAATCAAGGTGTTTCTTAACGTTTTTTAAGAAATGAACAGCATATCTTTCTCCGTAATCCGTCTCCATTTTCCTAATGTCGCAGCCCCATGAGGTTCGTAAACTTGTCATCACATATTCGTTGAATTTGTCTTCTTTCGTCAGAATTTCTTTTTCAAAATAATCGTTAGAATTGCCAACAAATTGAATATATTTTGTGAGATTTGAGATATTCCACTGACGAGAATTTCCGTTGTAGGAATGGGCTGATGCGCCTAATCCTAAATATTTCACGTCTTTCCAATAAATGCTGTTGTGTTGCGAACGGCATCCTTCTTTTGCAAAGTTGGAAATCTCGTAATGTTCGAAGCTGTTTTCTTTTGTTCTTTCAACTAAAATATTGTAATGACGTATGGCATCATCTTCGCTAATATTTTGTAAATCACCTTTTTCGATGCGTTGACCTAATATTGTCTTAGGCTCTACAGTCAAGGCGTAAGCCGAGAGATGAGAGAAACCTGTCGAGAAGAAAATGTCGAGGTTTTTGTTCCATTTTTCCTCTGTTAAAGTTGGCATTCCGTATATCAGGTCGAGAGTTATTTTATCGAATCCGCTATGTTTCAAATCGTCCAATACTTGCATGGCGTGTCTCGAGTCGTGGCGACGTCCGAGATATTTCAAGTCATCGTCGTGGAAACTCTGTATGCCTACGCTCATTCTGTTGATTCCAATCTGTTTCAGGGACGACATTTTTTCTCTGTCGATGGTGTCGGGATTTATCTCAAGAGTTGTTTCCGGAGATGAAACGATTTCATAATTTTTATTAAGAAGATTTATGATTTCCTCAATATTTTTAACAGAAAGAAGGGAAGGAGTCCCGCCTCCGAAATATATGGTTTTCACTATTTCGTTGCCGAGATAAGTTTTGCGTGCTATGATTTCTTTTTTCAACGCTTCAACATAATCCTGAATTTTGCTTTCCGAAGCTAATGAAAAAAAGTTGCAATATGCGCATTTGCTTTTGCAAAAAGGTATGTGAATGTATATTCCTGCCATACTGCAAAATTAAAATATTTCTTAATGCTTTTGATAAAGAAAAAAATCTTATCTTCGTAAACTATTCCAATAGATATAAGTATGAGTGTATATAACAGATTATCAGATACTTCAAAAAAGAAGTTCGCTGTTTTGATTGACCCTGACAAACCTACTGACGAGCAGATTATAGAAATAGTAAAGAAATCGGTAGATGCCGGTGTTGATTTTTTCTTTGTAGGAGGCAGCCTTCTGACAACAGACAGTCTTGATAATTGCATAAAGTTGATAAAGAAAAATTGTGAAATTCCTGTTTTGATATTTCCTGGCAATTCGTTGCAAATCAGCAAGTGGTGCGATGGCTTTTTGTTGCTTTCACTTATTTCAGGACGTAATGCTGAGATGCTCATAGGTCGTCATGTCATTTCGGCTCCATATCTCAAACTATATGGTAATGAGATAATTCCGACTGGCTATATGCTTATCGACGGTGGCAAGCAGACATCTGTTTCTTATATGAGCAACACAACACCGATTCCTCACGACAAAGACGACATCGCTATGTGTACAGCTCTCGCCGGAGAGATGTTGGGCTTGAAAGTGATATATATGGACGCCGGCTCAGGCGCGATGGAGCCTGTATCTCCAGATATGATAAGCAAGGTGAAACAAACAATAGAAATACCTCTCATAGTCGGAGGCGGAATCAACACTCCTGAAAAAGCAGCAGCAGCAGCAAAGGCCGGAGCTGATATTGTAGTGGTAGGTAACGCCCTCGAAAAAAGTGCTGACAGACTTCAGGAATTTGCTGACGCAGTACACAATAGTTGAATAATTAATGTAGAGACGCGTCAATGTAACCATAAAAATAAACAAACATTGACACGTCTTGCAAAGAAAAATTAACAATTAAATCATAAAGTCATGAAAAAAACATTTTTATTAATTGCTTTGATTTCTGTTGCAATTTCTTCATTTGCACAGGAAAAGAAAATGCTTACTCCAATGGATGCTGCTTATCAAAATCGCAGCGTTTATCCTGTTGGTAAAAGCGTTAAATGGTTGACAAATACCGATATGTATATCTTTACAGAAGGTAATAACCTTATGGTTCAAGAAGTTAACGCTAAAGAAGCAAGCGTTATGTTGTCGTTGGATCAGGTTAATGCATTTTTGAATCAAGCTGGCATGGATAGCCTTAAACGTTTGCCTAACCTTACATGGTTAGACGCTGAAAAAGCTTACTATTATGGCTTCGATAAAGCTGCTAACTGCATCAATCTTAATCTCTTAGATGTTAAGAATGGCGAAATCAAGAAAGTGACAGCAATACCTTCAAACGCTGAAAATTATACTGTTACAACGCCTTCTCTTAAAGTGGCTTATACTATCGATAACAACTTATATTACGCTGATGGCGATAAACAAATCCAAGTTACTGACAACGCTGAGAATGTTGTTGCAGGTCAATCTGTTCACCGTAACGAATTTGCAATAAATGGCGGTATCTTCTGGTCGCCTGACGGAAACAAACTCGCTTATTATTCAATGGATGAAAGCATGGTGTCTGACTATCCTTTGGTTGACATCACAACACGCGTCGCTGAAGCTAAACCTATCAAATATCCAATGGCAGGCATGACAAGCCACGAAGTTACATTGAAAATATATAACACAGAAAATGGCGAAGAAACTGTTGTTAAGACTGAAGGTCCTGCTGACCAATATCTTACTTCAATAACATGGAATCCAAATAATGAAAAGATTTACATTGGCGTTTTGAACCGTGGCCAAAATCATCTTCAATTCAATGAATATAACGCTTTGAACGGCGAATATTTACAAACAATTTTCGAGGATAAAGACGAACAATATGTCGAGCCTGTAGGTCCAGCTCATTTCTTGCCAAATAATAACAAAGAATTTTTATGGCTCGCTCAACGTGATGGATACTATCATGTTTGGAAACATAACACAGAAACAAAAAAAGCTAAACAAATCACAAAAGGCGATTTCGTCGTCACAGCTTTTGAGGGCTTCGACAAAAAAGGCGAAAACATTTATTACACTTCAACAGAAGTAAGTCCTTTGGAACGCCATTATTACAAACATAACCTCAAAAACGGTAAGAAAGTCAAAATAAGTCAACAACATGGTACTCACAGCGTAATGCCAAGTGCTTCAGGAAAATATTTCTTGGATTCATACTCAAGCACTGATGTGGCAAGAAACATCGACCTTTTGGATGTTAACGGAAAAATGCTTTCTCGTTTGCACGAAGCTGAAGACCCATTGAAAGAATATAACATCGGAACTATTGAACTCGGCACTTTGGAAGCTGAAGACGGACAAACTCTTTATACACGTCTTATCAAGCCTTATAACTTCGATGAAACAAAGAAATATCCTGTCATTATCTATGTTTATGGCGGTCCTCACGCTCAGTTGATTACCGATGATTGGACAGCAGGCGCAGGCATATTCTTGCATTATCTCTCACAAGAAGGCTTTATCGTTTTCACTTTGGACAACAGAGGCTCTGCCGACCGCGGCGAGGCTTTCGAACAAGTTATTCACCGTCAATGCGGACAAGCTGAGATGCGCGACCAAAAAGTCGGTATCGACTATCTCAAAACTCTTCCTTTCGTAGATGCTGACCGTATCGGTACTGACGGATGGAGCTACGGCGGTTTCATGAGCACTAATATGAAAATCAACTATCCTGAAGATGTTAAGGTGTCAACAGCTGGCGGCCCTGTCATGGATTGGAAATATTATGAAGTAATGTACGGCGAACGTTATATGGATACTCCAGAAGAAAACCCAGAAGGTTATGAATTGACAAGCCTCGAAAATAAAGCAGAAAAACTCGAAGGTAAGTTGATGATTATCCACTGCACAACAGACCCTGTAGTCCTCTGGCAACATTCATTGGTGTTTGTTCAAAACTGCATCGAAAACGGAAAACAATTAGACTATTTCGTATATCCAGGTCACGACCATAACGTTTATGGACCTGACAGAGCTCACCTCGTCACAAAGATTACTGAATATTTTAAAGCAAATCTTTAAGATTTGATTTGAATAATCAACATAATAAAAGGAGGCTGAAGAATAAAAACTTCAGCCTCCTTTTTATTTCCGTCTCCGTCTCCAAAATCCGTCTCCGTCTCACTTCCACATTCCTAATTTAAATATTGTTCCTGTCGGACAGATATAATTGCACCAAGGCTTCTTGATGAATATTGATGCCACGACGATGACAGCTGTCAATAAGGCTACTTCAAAAATGATTGTCTGATAGCTGAAAATGCTGAAAGGCTCAACCATAGAAAGATCGAAGGTTACGCCTGAAGCGAGCAAAACCAAAAGTGTCAGTAATATCACTTTTCTTAGTATGGAGAAAAATTTATACAGCTTTGCTGAAACAGTGATTTTCTTGACAGGAATCATTCCGACAAACTCCTGAACAGCTCCGAACGGACATAAATACTGGCAATAGAATGATTTCTTCGTGACCAATGGCAGAATTATTGAAACAGCAGCAATGAAGATAATGACCAACTGCATTGTCAATGAAATGCCATTCGTTATCCAATTATAGAACATCGCTAATGAGAGAAGTGAATTGCTCCAGAAACCTAATATTAATATTGAGAGCGACAATGTTATGATGCGTAACTTCTTTGTCTTCTTAGGATTGAAGAAACATATAAGAGCCAAAATCGTCACGATGAGCACGCATAATTGTTTTGCAAACAAATTCCAATCCCATGAATGAAGCTTTGCCTTTTGCGATGTGAGTTCTTGTAATCTTATTTGTAATGATTGCGAGATGGCAGTAGAGGTGTATGTGCATCCGCTTACGGCATCTATTTGATGGTTAAGGGCTTCAACTATGTCGAGTCCGTCCCATGATTTCAAATAACCGCTCTTTAATACCTTATTCATATAACCTCGCGATTCTTTGTTAGGACAAACTTCCACTTCGATGATTTTGTCGTTCTCGTCAATGTAAATCGTTAACGGAGTTATGCTGTTATATCCGAAAATATCGTCGCTGAATGGAGAAGTGTTGACAGCCAGTCCGATAATGTTTCCATTTTCATAGATGTGATATGAATTGTTTTCGTTGCGTGAAATGCTGTCTGCTTTAGGGAAATGTGTTTTTGCTTCGTCTATCGACATGACAAACTCGTATTTAGGCTGCGACAGTTTCTGTTTTTCGATATGATTGTCGTATGAATTTTTGCCGATTAAAAATAATATAGCTGTGATTATTAAGATGTTTAATGCTTTATTGATGATTTTTGACATGATTGAAAATATTTGTCGGCAAAGATATTTTAAATATTAAAAATAAATTATAAAATGCTGAAAAATATTTCTAATTATCAAATGATTTTTTAAATTTGCAACTTGAGCAAAAAAATAATATTATGGCAAAAATTCAAGACGACAATAAATTATACACTATTCTGAGACCGTTTATCGATTATCATGTGAGAAAGTCTTTCCGTCACTATGAAGTTATTGGACAAGAAAATATTCCACAAAACGCTGCATGTATTTTTGGCGCTAACCACACCAATACATTGATGGACGCTCTCGTTCTTCTTTCCATGAACAGCGAGAAGAAAGTATTCATCGCTCGTGGCGACATCTTCAAAAAACCTTTCATAGCTAAATTGATGCATTTCTGTCGTATTCTTCCTATCTACAGAATACGCGACGGATTCAAAAGCGTGAAAGACAACAATGCGGAAATCATTGACAAAGCCGCCGATGTTGTCCGTGATAATGTGAAACTCTTCCTTTATCCTGAAGCATCACACAGAACCAAACACTCTTTGAAACAACTCAGCAAAGGCATCTTCCATATTGCACTTAAAGCTAACGAACAGTTCGGCCACGAGAAACCTATATATCTTGTCCCAACAGGCATCGACTACGGCGATTATTTCCGCTATCGCTCTACAGCTCTCATCAATTTTGGAAAGCCTATCAATGTGACTGAATACGTAAACAACCATAAAGAAGAAAACGAAGCTGTTATTATCAATAACTTACGTGAGATGTTCACAGAACGAATGGCATCACTGATTTCTTTCATTCCCGACAATGAAGAAAACTACGAGGCTATCTGGGAATTGACAAAGATTAAAGCCGGATTTAAAGGCTCGCTGCCTGAACGTCTCGAACGTAACCAAAAGACGATTAAAGAAATTCTCGAATGGAAAGAAAGAGAACCGGAAAAAGCTGAAAAACTCTTCGAAAAAGTCAATAAATTCATAAAAAAACGCAAGAAAAAAGGCATTTCTATCTTCTCCGTTACAAAGGAAAAACCATGTCATACGGTTTTGTGGAAAACATTAGTGGCTCTGTTAGGACTTCCATTATACATCGTCGCAGCAGTGGCAAACTTGCCTATTTGGTTGGTGACTATGATTTTGAAGAAAAACTTCAAAGACAAGGCATGGGGCAACACCATCAGTTTTGCTACAGAGACAATTTTGCATCCAATAATGATGATATTATGTATTGTCTTGACATTCTGCAAACTTCCTTGGGAAATAGCTTTGTCAAGTTGCATCTTATTTTATGGTAGTTATTTGTATTTCGTCGATTTCGGCGAATTCCTCAGAAGATGGATTTCAGATGTGAAATGGATGTTTAATAAAAAACTGAAGAATTTTTAAGAGTATAGAAAACCATAGTTCGTATGGAGTTTTGAGAAAATATAACACATTACTTCAAAAATTAAAAAATTAAAAATTACATATTATGAAAAAACTTTTACTTTTCATCGCAATTCTAATCTCTGGAATGGGATTGTTTGCACAAAACATTGGAGATAATACTGTCATTGATTATGATGGTTATTCTTTAAAATACACAGTTACAAGCACCAACCCGGCGGAGTGTGAAGTTGTTTGTAGCACACATCCAAGCTCTCTAACAGGAATAGCAATTCCTTCTTCAGTAATAATATCAGGAAAGGAATTCAGCATCACTTCTATCGGTGATGAAGCTTTTTCTTATTGTTCCAATTTAACAAGCATAGAGATACCTAACAGCGTCACTTCTATCGGTGATTATGCTTTTTATTTCTGTTCAGGATTAACAAGCATTGAGATACCAGCTTCTCTTACATATTTTGGACAAGATGCTATTACTGGTTGTTCTAATATAACAAGCATAATAGTTGAAGAAGGCAATTCGGTTTATGACAGCAGAAATAACTGTAATGCTGTTATAGAAACTGCAACAAATACATTGGTTGCAGGATGTAAAGAAACAGTAATCCCAAATACAGTTACATCTATTGGATTTGCTGCTTTTTCTGGCTGTTTGAATTTAACAAGCATTGAAATTCCGAGTTCTGTCTCATATATTCATTCTTATGGTTTTTTTCAATGTTATGAATTGAAAAGTCTTTATTGTTATGCTGAAAATGTTCCAGAAATAGATGGTTCTGTGTTTGATGGAGGTGTTCCTTCAGATATGACAATCTACGTTCCAGCTCAGTCGGTTGATGCTTATAAAGCTTCATATCCTTGGAATGAATATACTATAAAAGCTATTGAAGGTAAATATAAATTACAATACACAGTTACAAGCACCGACCCGGCTGAGTGTGAGGTTGTTTGTAGCGAGCAGCCTGATTATCCGACAACAATTGAAATACCATCAAAAGTAGTAATAGTTTCTGAAGGCAATCAAACGGAAATAGTTGTCGGTGAAACTTCTTCATCAAGTCCGTTTATTCCAACACACGAATATTATAATTATTCTGTCACTCAACAGATTTACACATCAGATGAAATAAATGCTGATGCTGGGGCTATTACTTCAATTGCATTCAGACAGACTGAATCAGTTAGCGATACTCGTAATTTGGAAGTATATATGTTAAACACCAATGTGGATTATTTTGAAAATAATAACAGCTGGTTCAATGTGACTTCAGAAAATCTTGTCTTTTCTGGCAATGTCGATTATCCTGCAGTAGCAGGCGAGTGGCTTAATTTAGAATTCCAAAAGCAGTTTTTATATGAAGGAGGAAATGTGGTTGTTTGTGTTGTTGACAAAACAGGTAGCTGGACAAATGGCAAAAGTTTTGACACATTTGAAACTGGAAACTATAGGACATTGTTCACATACAGAGATGACTCAGCATACGATCTGACAAACTTGTCAAGTAGTAATACAACGATGACTTCAGAAGTTAATGTAGTTAAATTCAATCATGTTGAAGGAGATGTTTATGATGTAACATCTATCGGATATGAGGCATTTCGTGCTTGTGAAAATTTAACAGGTGTAATAATCCCTAACACTGTCAATAATATATCAGAATATGCTTTCGCTGATTGTTCAAGCCTTTCATTCATTAATTGTTCCGCTGAAAATGTTCCAGAAACAGCAGAAAATGCATTTGAAGGCGTCCCTTCAGATATGAAGGTTTCTGTTCCAACACAATCTATAGATGTTTACAAAGCTACGTTACCTTGGAGTAATTTTATGGTGGTAGGACCTTATGAGTTGCAGTTTACAATTACAAGCACAGAACCAGCTGAATGTGAAGTCAGATGTTTATTGAAACCAACAACAGAAACTACACTTACAATCCCATCAACAGTGACAATTGATGACGTGGTTTATAGCGTTACATCTATTGCCGATAGTGCATTCTTAGGTTGTGATAAATTTATCGGCGATTTGGTAATTCCAAATACAGTAAGAAGTGTAGGTGTCAGAGCTTTTAGAGATTGTGTTGGCTTTGATGGCACATTGACATTGTCTGAAAATCTTGAGACTATTGGTGATTTAGCTTTTGCAGGCGGTTATGATGTTAACGTTAATTACACTGGAAAACTTACAATACCAAATAGTGTTGAATATATTGGAATGGCGGCTTTCCAAAATTGCTCAAGCTTGACATCATTAGAGTTTGAAGAAGGTTCGCAAATTACATCATTGGAACAAAATGTTTTCAGAAATTGCTCAAGCCTGACAGGTAATTTACAAATTCCAAATTCTGTCACTTCTATCGGCGATTACGCTTTTAGTGGCTGTTATAATTTAACAGGCGATTTGCTTATTCCAAATAGCGTCACATCAGTTGGTGTTGAAGCTTTCTGGGAATGTAGAGGCTTTGATGGTACATTGACATTGTCGGAAAATTTAGAAGTAATTAACGATAAAGCATTTGCTTCTTACGAAGGCCAGATGGGCTTCTGGGGTACATTGGTAATTCCAAGTGGTGTTAGAACAATAGGACAAGCAGCATTCCAGAATTGCTCTAACTTGTCATTGTTAGAAATTGAAGAAGGCTCACAACTTGAAACCATAGACCATTGGGCTTTTACTCAATGTTATAGCTTAGGAGGCGATTTGCTTATTCCAAATACTGTCACTTATATTGGAGATTATGCTTTTTATAATACAAGCATAAATAGTTTAAATTTTGAAGAAAATTCACAACTTAATTCTATTGGAAATTATGCTTTCCAATATTGCTATAATTTATCAGGAGATTTGATTATTCCTGCTACAGTCACTTCTGTTGGAAATGCTGCTTTTCATTCTTGCACATTATTAACAAGCATAGAAATTCCTGCTTCTGTTACTTATATTGGTGAAAGAGTTTTTAATTGGGATTCTAATATAACAAGCATAACAGTTGATGAGGAAAATACGGTTTATGATAGTAGAAATAATTGCAATGCCATTATAGAAACATCAACAAATAAATTGATTTCTGGATGTACGAATACAATAATACCAAATACAGTAACTTCTATTGGTGTTGCAGCTTTTGGAGGATATGGATTATTAACAAGCATAGAAATACCAAGTTCTGTTACTTATATTGAAGATGAGGCGTTTTCACAATGTTATGAATTGAGAAATGTTTATTGTCATGCAGTAAATGTTCCGGAAGCAGGATGGAGTGTGTTTAGTGGTGTTCCTTCAGATATGGTTATACATGTTCCAGCACCGTCATTAGAGGCATACCAAAATACATATCCTTGGAGTGATTTTACAATTATGCCAATGGAAACAACAAACCACTGGACTCCTGATGAAAGCATTTATGCAAACAACATGACAATTATAGGCGAGGTTCAAATAAATGGTGTAAGTCAAAATTCTGCATGGCTTGAAGTAGGCGCTTTCTGTGGTGAGGAAGTAAGAGGCGCTCAAATGGTTCAATATGTTTCAGAATTGGATAAATATGAAGTGTTCTTGATGATTTATGGTGAGGCAAATGACGAAATCATTTTCAAATTATACGATCATTCAGCTAAGGAAGAATTGGATCTTATAAGTCCTGATGCTGTTACATTTGCTGTTAACGGAACTTTGGGAAGCGTTGAAACTCCATATGTCCTCAATTTCATTTCTTCAGAACAACAAATAAGAAATCTTAAATCAGGATGGAACTGGTTCTCTTCATACATTGAATTAGAAGGAGGTGAAGGCCTTGAAATGATGGAAGACGCTCTCGGTGAAAACGGCTTGCAGATAAAGAATCAGTCGGCTTTCGTTACTAATTCTTCTTCCGGATGGTACGGCTCTCTCACTTCTGTTAGCGTACAAGATATGTTCATGATTGAGACTTCAGATACTGTTATAATGACATTGGAAGGACCAAAGGTAAATCCGGAAGATTACGAGTTCTCATTAGGCCAAGGATGGAAATGGATTTCTTATCCTGTTAGTGAAAGCCTTTCTGTTGAAGACGCTCTCGCAAATATTTATCCAAACCATGGCGATAACATCAAGTCACAGACAGCTTTCTCTCAATATTATAATGGAATCGGCTGGATTGGCGGCCTCAACACTATGAATCCAGGCGAAGGTTATATGTACAGAAATTCCTCAGATGAGACAAAGACTCTCGTTTATCCTTCATCATCAGAGTCAAAGGGCGCATTGAAGGCAAATGCAACAGCTGATAATAACCACTGGATTCCTAATGTAGGTCAGTTTGCAAACAATATGAACTTGATTGCTGTAGTAGAAAATAATTCTGAAACAGATTATGAAATCGGCGCATTCGTAGGTGATGAAGTACGCGGCAGCGCAAGACCAATCTACATCGAGGCATTGGATTCATACATGATTTTCATGACAATATTTGGCGAAGGTAACGAGGAATTTTCATTTAAATATTATGATTTGAACGCTAAGGAAGAAAATGTCTTCACAGAAGAAAATATAATATTCTCAGCAAACGCTGTTTTCGGTTCTGTCGATAATCCAGTCGTGATGATGTTCGATACAGAAGGCTTAGATGAAAACGGAATGGAAAACGTCAGCATCTATCCAAATCCAGCTGCTGTAAATTCAGAAATCAATCTCGGCATGACATGCGAGAGAGTTGAAATCTATAATACATTGGGCGTTAAGGTTGCAGAATACTCAGATGTTGACAAGATTGACGGCATGGAAACATCCGGCGTTTACGTCATAAGAGTCATCAACGATAACGAAATGAGAAATTATAGAATGGTTGTGAAGTAATGTAGTTATGTAGTAATGCAGTGATGTAGTGATGGTGTGGTGTACTTCATTACCTCATTACTCCATCACTCCATTACTGAATAAATTAAAAATTAGATATTATGAAAAAACTTTTACTTTTTATCGCAATTCTAATCTCTGGTATGGGATTGTTTGCACAAAATTACCAATACCGTATCGCTTCTTTTAGTTCTGAAGACGGTTTTGAAACAATCAACTACGGTTATTCAGATGTTTTAGGTACAGACCTTAGAGCAGCTTACGAAATAGACCAGTTGCAAGCCATAGAAGTTATCGACTCACTAGTTTATAACGAAGCTGGTCAAATTACTTCATTACAAACATACGGACTTCTCGACGGACAATGGCTTAAAGTATGCTGGATTGACTATACATACAACGAAATGGGTTTAAGAGCAACACGTACAAACTACAACGACTTCCACGATGGCTGGGGCCCACAAATCGGCGGTACATATTACTATACATACAATGCTGAAGGCCAATTAACACAAAGCGACCTCGACTTCATGGGCTTCATGTACCAAAAAACTACTTACAGCTACAACGCAGCTGGTCAAATGGAAGCTGAAGTTGTTCAAACCGATCCATTCACAGGCGTTTACGAAAACAGCATTTTAACAGAATACTATTACGACGAAAACGGTAACCCAACAGAAACTCTCACTTACGCATGGGACGGCGCAACATGGGACTTACAAACAAGTTTCGTACAAGAATATGACGAAGCTGGAAACTGTATAATGACTCAACTGATAAATGCAGGTGGAGTCGTTCAAGAAAAGAAAATATACAAATACAATGACGCCATTTCTAATGATGTGATCTTCCATTATCCAAATATAGAAGATGATGATCCAGTTCTCCCACAAATGAATAACATGTTGGAATCATACGAATATTATCAAGTTGACACCAACAATAATCTAATTTTTGTACAAGAATATATATTCACATACGAGGATGTTGTTAACAACGATGAACTTTTTGTTAGTGAAGATTTTGAAGACTATACTGTAGGTGATAATTTGGCAGAAACATCCATAAATGAGTTTGGCAAGACATGGTGGACAACATGGTCGCAAACTCCTGGTTCGTCAGAAGATGCATTTGTAGCGTCAGTAAATGATAACAATTGTGTAAAAATAGTTTACGGTAATGATTTGGTACTTCTTTTTGGAGAGATAACGGAAGGTGTTTATGATGTAGAATTAGACGTAATGGTTCCAGATGGAGGAGCAGGATATTTTAACTTGCTTCATAATTTTGATGTTTGGGAATCAACATGGGCTATGCAGTCGTTTTTACAAATGGTAGATGATGGAAATGATAATATTTATATATCTCCAAATCACGGCACTCTGCACGCTGGTAGCAACGGCACAGCGGATATTCCTTGTGTATATGATGAATGGATGCATTTTCGTATTAATATAGATATGGATAGAGATGTTGCAGCATATTATTATACTATGCCTGGTGAAGATGAAGTGAAAGCTTGTGAATGGACTTGGAGTCTTGATTCTTTTGGTGGAAAAACTTATGGAAGCAAATTACATGCAATGAATTTATTCGCTCCAATTGAAGGAACAGAATTTTATGTTGACAATATTTCTTTGACAACTTTGATAGAATATAAAGAATTCTGGACAACATACGATTTGCAGTCAAATGCTAATGTCTCTAATCATATGTATCAGAAAAAGAATGGAGATGTTGTTGTAGTATCTACACAATCTCATGAATACAATGAAACAGCTAATGATAGAGGAACAGGCTATAATATTTATGATGGCGAAGGATGGACACTTCCTTCAGGCAGCCGTGAAGAGGCTAACGCAACAGGTGCTGACATGAGAACCGGCTGGCCTTCAATAGCTCCTTACGGCCCAGAAGGTGAAATACTCGTCAACCATTCAAATGGTCTCAACTATTACATCAGAGAAAAAGCTGGCGAAGGTCAATGGGACGGTCCTTATTCAATACCTGCCCCAATAATCGATGGCAGAGAATATGCATTGTCATGGCCAAGAGTTACAACATCAGGTGAAAACAAAGATATCATTCACATTGCATGTGCTTCACAATATACAGATGAATATACAGGAAATACTGTTACTGCTCAATTCTACTGTCGTTCAACAGACGGTCAAAACTGGGAAGTGAATTACTCTCCATTAGAAGAAATGAACGAACACATTAATATTTACAGTGCCGACGACTATTCAATCTCTTCCAATGGTGATGTTGTCGCTATCTGTTATGCGTCTGTGTTCTATGGCCATGTTCTCGTTTATAAATCAACAGACAACGGTCAAACATGGGAAAGAATGTTGGTTTGGGAAAATCCATATTATGGAAATTGGGAGACAGACGAAAATACATTGACAGGTGATACACCAGCTCAGACTCCAGTCCACAGCACATGCGTTGTCGGCCCAGACGGAACCGTTCACGTAGCTTTCTCAATCGCTGACTACACTCACAGAGAACTCGGTACAAGCTTCAACTACTACTATGGTAGAGCAAACGACGGTATCGCTTATTGGAATGATACAAGAGAGCCTTTGACAAACATAAAATTATGGACTGAAGATTCAGGTTATAGTGTTCACTCAATGGACTCAGTCAACTTCTGCGGTTGGATGCCATTCTATGAAAATATCGCTGACTTCAACGCTGACGCTATCTACAGAAACGATGACTACATCTACCAATACTATGGCAGCAGCTCAGGCTTCCCAGCTCTTTCAGTTGACCCATCAGGCAACTTAGCTATGGCTTATTCAACAATCGATACAGAACGTGATCTTGATACATATTACGGTCATTATTACTACAGAAGATCTGTTTATGTAAGTTATAAGAAAGCAGGAGAAGAAGGTTGGAATGTGGCTGTAGAAAACCTCATGGATCAGTTAGGTTTTGAAGCTTCACATGCAGAAGCTAATTTCGTAAATGCTGTTGGTAATTCCGTAAAAGAAGACGAGTTCTATTTTTCATTTGTAGGTGACGACATACCAGGATTTTATTTTGGCAGTGGCGCATCACAATATTCAGCAGAGCGCAATGATATATATGTTGTCAAATATGAGCCAGATGGCGACATTGATGAGCCAATAATAAATCATTGGACTGTTGATCCAAATCTTTATGCGAACAACATGAGCCTTATTGGTTTGGTTCAGATAAACGGCATCAATCAGTATAGCACAGCTATAGAAGTTGGCGCTTTCTGCGGAGAAGAGGTAAGAGGTTCGCAACTTGTTCAATATATTCCTAACTTGGATAAATATTTTGTCTTCCTCACTGTTCATGGCAATGACAATGACGAGATTTCATTCAAGTTATATAATCATTCTTCAAAAAAAGAATTGGATTTGAGAAGTCCAGAAGCGATAACATTTACAACAAACAGCACATTCGGAAGCATCGAAAGTCCATATATTCTTAACTTCAGAAAAGTGGTCAATATTACAGCTAACGTAAATCCAGAAATAGCTGGTACTGTTTCAGGCACTGGAGAATACGCCATAAACGATACTGTTACATTAACTGCAACAGCAAACGAAGGCTTCTCATTCATGAACTGGACAGTAAACGGAGAAGTGGTCTCTACAAATTCTGAATACAGCTTCACAGTGACAAGAACTAAAGAATTAGTCGCTAACTTCTGTAGTACTCAAAGCACAGAGCTCAAGTCAGGCTGGAACTGGTTCTCATCATACATTGAAATCTCAGGCGCAGAAGGCTTGGAAATCATAGAAGACGCTCTTGGTGAAAACGGCTTGCTGATAAAGAGCCAAAAAGCATTCGTGGCTAATTCAAGTATAGGATGGCAAGGTACGCTGACAGAGTTTGATGTTAGAAATATGTATATGATTCAAACATCAAATGATACCACATTGACATTGATTGGTGACTATGTAAATCCAGAGGAACATCCTATAACAATAGGAACCAATTGGAGATGGATTTCATATCCTGTAAGCGAAAGCATCTCTGTTGAAGAGGCTCTTGCAACAATCAATCCAAGCCACGGCGATTATATCAAATCACATACTTCGTTCTCACAATATTATGAAGGAACAGGCTGGATAGGCGGTCTCAACACTATGAATCCTGGCGAAGGCTATATGTACCAGAATACATCAGGAACGACAAAGACACTCGTCTATCCAACATCAGCATCAAAGGGAACAAAAGCTAACGTTACTTCAGAAAGCAACTATTGGATTGCAGATGCAGGAAAATATTCAGATAATATGAGTTTGATAGCATTTGTCCAAAACAATGAAAATTCAGATTACGAAATCGCTGCATTCGTCGGTGATGAAGTACGCGGCAGCGCAAGACCAATCTATATCGAATCTTTAGACAGATACATGATTTTCATGACAATCTACGGTGAAAAGAATGAAGAAATTTCTTTCAGATATTGTGATTTGTCAACAGAGATGAAAGAAGATGTCTTTACAAAAGAAAACGTAATCTTCTCATCAAATGCTACATACGGCTCAATAGACAATCCAATTGCGATGATGTTCGATACAGAAGGCTTGGATGAAAACGGAATGGAAAACGTCAGCATCTATCCAAATCCAGCTGCTGTAAATTCAGAAATCAATCTCGGCATGACATGCGAGAGAGTTGAAATCTATAATACATTAGGTGTTAAGGTTGCAGAATACTCAAATGTTGACAAGATTGACGGCATGGAAACATCCGGCGTTTATATCATAAGAGTCATCAACCATAACGAAATGAGAAATTACAGAGTCGTTGTGGAGTGATTTTTTTAAGACTACAAGACTACAAGTCAACAAGACTACAAGGGGACGCTGCTATTACATAGTGGCGTTCTTTTTTTATGGCTAAAGTCTAATGTCTAAAGTCTAAAGTTGAAAGGCATCAAGGCCTCAAATTCCTCAAGTCCCTCTACAACCACAGATTTCACAGATTTCACAGATGTCTTAGCACCTCAAGTTTCTCAAAATTTTCTCTCGAAAACATTTGTCAAATAAAAATAAAATAAAAACATTTACCACCTAATTTAACTCCATCACTTCATCACTCCATCACTAAAAAAAAGATTCGGCCACTGAATTTGTCAAGTGACCGAATCTTTTTTTTGAATTAACACTTTAACGTATTAAAACATTGGAAGCTGATAAATGAAACCTAAAGAAACGCGGTTTGTGCTGTAATCAGCTTTGTTGGCTATTTCTTCATACATATAATGACGTCCGACGTATGTCAAGAAGAAGTGTAAGTTGCTTTCCATTGGATAATATTCTATGCCGCCGAGATAACCTAATGAAGTGCGGTATTTACCATTTTTAATGAATGGATATGCCAAAGGGTCTGTCTTGTCTGTTACTGATGCTGTCTCGTACATGCCTTTAACAAAGACATTCCATTTGTCGGCAAAACGATAGTTCAGCTTTGTTACAAATGACAAATATTCAGCTTCGAAAACATTGTGACCGCATGCGCCTCCAACAATTTCTGTTATGATGCCTGAGCGGTCGATAGCATCGCTTGAATACATTATGTCGAGGTACATGTTAAACTTACCTAATGTCAATTCATTACCGAAAGC
>JAGBVS010000103.1 GCA_017630195.1 Bacteroidales bacterium
AATTCCGGCATCTCGGAATTTTTGCAAATTCAAACTCATATACGCTTTGGATATTTGATCTTCAGCAATGAGATCAGCGCGCCGCAAGGTAGTTTGACCGATTTTATATATACGTTGAGTTAAGTCTTCATGTGAAAGGCCAGCCGTGAAAATCTGCATAACGTCTGTTGTTATTTGTGTGAAATAGTTATCGGTAATTTTCTTTATGAGCGAAACATTTTCATATATCCACGCGCGCATAATTTCTTCATTAAAAGCGGTAGGAGCAATGGTCATAGATAACGGAGACGTGGCATTTGCAAACACAGTTTTAAGCTGTTTAGATAGCATTTTTGTAGCATTATTATCCACATCAATAAACGTTTGAGCTAGATATACACGTGAGTAATAATCGATATACTCATCAACGACAGATTTAATATTGGAGATATCATTTTCGAAATCATCAATAGCGGAATCTTGCGCAGCATGTGCAATCTCTGCACGCGCTTGCGGAATAATTTCCTTTAGCATGGTACGAGTAAGCAAGATAGCCCGTCGGACTATCTTACGCAACGCACGTTGATATTTCTTTTTAATACCGGCATTAACGATCAGGGGTTGTCCCTTCACTATCGGCTTTTGAATTGTCTTCTTCATTTGTCACCTCGTTATTTTGTTTCATAGCAAGAAATTGTTGTATTGCCTGTTGATCTTCTTCATTTTCTTGTTGTGGCACTTCCTCTGCGTTTATGAAATTGAATCCTGCGAACTCATCAGCTTGGATTTTTTCGCGCGCCTCTTCAGGGGAAATCACACCAGCGGAAACAAGCTGTGCGAGCATACCGGCAAGCGATGTATTCAAGCTTGCTTTAGTTTCTTGTGTTGGAATATCGATAGGATTGAACTTACAAGTCAGATGTAAGTCTTTACCGTATTTAGATTTGGAATAGATCTGCAAATGACGATCAATAAGAGGTTTCATATCGTTTTCTTGCAAGGCCTGTAGCGATTGAATATAGTCCTTCAATTCAAACTCTCCGGTGGCGTTAAAACCTTTTGGAGTAGTTTTTAAAAGTTTAGTTGCCGGCATTTGTGCAACGGAGGCCACAAGTTGATATTGTGTCATGATAAGACTATCAAAATCTGCTAATGCGGTGTCGATTTGCTGTATTTGGTCTTCAGGATTTTTTACGAGAATACCATAGTTATCACGCATCCAATTCATAACGGATAATTGTTTTTCCGCATCACGTTGATTTGCGGAGATATTAGCAAGGTTACCATCCATGACGTAGAGTCTCTTGGTCATTGCCAACATCGGGGCTTCATTCGCTACCTTTTCAGCTGCATAGACTCGAGAGTAAATCATTTGAGGAAGAGGTACACCCCCGTAAAAATACGTAGGCTTAAGAATATCCGGGACACTACCGTTTTTGATATGGATACATTGTGAACGATGTACAGTGAGATTATTAGGCAATCTCCAACGTGTAGGCTCATAGAAATGTAATGACGCTGGATTACTAATACTTTCGTTATCAAATTCCGGAACTATCCAATACGGTTCAATAAGTTTAAATCCTAGGTACGAATTTGGCTGTATAGCATCGATGTTGAACGGCACACTATAATCATAGTCACCAGAGAAGATAGGAATAGCCAAAGCCTGCCCGAAAGTTTTCTTATTAATAACGATATTTCTTGCAACGTCGTTTATATGGAACTTCACCGAGGATTTATGTTTAATATCCTTGATAATTTCTTGGTCGATATCCTCTTTACTTTCTATTTCAAAATCAGGCTGTATAGCGTCTTCAGCTGGTACTGTACACGCTGTATTGATAATCCAATTTTGTTTAAGAACTGCACACGCTTGGTATCCTATAAATCCTTGTGCACAAAAATGAGAATAAATGACATCGGGAATATTTGCACCGTAGAGAGCAAAAGCACTAGCCATAGGCGCACTTGGCGCGGAATCTTGTGCGAAACTTACACCATCTTCAGCCACAAAATCATAACAGGTTTTTTGAATCGATTTTTTTGTGAGCAATTCTTTTTCAGCATCGGTTAAAGTCGTTTTATAGGATGTGAACAGACTTTCAGGATATTTATCCTCTTGCGGTGTTTTTTCTTCTTTATTCATTATTCTTTTAAACAGGTCGTAATATTCCATAAAGTTCATAAGTTTCATCCCCTTTTTTACTATTATATCAAAAAAATCCTCTAGCTTTCATATCTTTTTCTAGACTATAACGTACGCCATCAAGTATGTGGTTATTCTTATCAGGATAATCTGCGCGGAAAGTACCATCTTTATTTTTTTCATATTCATATAAAACAAATTCCTTATACGCATTTGGCGTACGTTTAGGATCGATAACAATTTTATTTAGACGCTGCAGGAATTTAATTCCATAAGCAATACTACCAGGACCTTTTTCAGCTTTATAGATACGAAATCCGTTACGCCATAATTCAGAAATAGATTTGGGTTCTTCACCATCAGCGATAATAACATCATTGTGATAACCTCTACGACGGAGTTCTTCCATAAGCTCATCATTAAACATATTTATTTTATATATTTCATCGATTATATAAACTATTCTCCGTGTGGAATCATAATGCAATCGTACAAAGGCTAGAGGATCGACAGAAAATCCCCAGTCTATACCCTGCTTAATATGATCGAACTGTTTTATTTCTTCGTCGGTAATTGTGCGTTCTTCGATATTCTCAAAGACAGTTCCTCCGGTGCCAGTTGGAACGCCCAGGTATTCATGTTCATATGCACGTGGATTATTTTTTTTAAGCTGTTCAGCCTCCTCGAAAAAAGCATCGCCTAGCCATTCTTTAGGCACATCCAAATATGATGAATGGTGAACTAGTCTATTATCATGAGGAACAGTGACCTCGAAGTTAACCCAGTTTTGTCTTACTAATGGAGGGTTATACGAATAATAACAACGAAAGGACGAAATACCACGCATTACGGATTGTAAAATGGTACGCACTTCTTCCATTCCTGAAAATTCTGCAAGTTCTTCATACCAAACATTTTTAAAATAGCCTATACGAGGTTTTATTGATTTAAGTTTTTGAGGATCATCGCTACCCGTGAGGATTATTTTTTGTCCTGTATACTTTAAAGTAAATTCAAAGGTTGAAGCTGTCTCGGTAAAGAAATCATTTAATCCTAATTGGTCAATCGCCCACTTTATTTGTGGAGCTAATGAGTGACGAATAGTACTACCAACTTTACGAAGACAAATGGCATTTGATAATTCCGCAGGCGAAATTTGATTATATCGGAATTTAACAAAAGTCTCATAAATATCCAAAACGATCATTAAGGAGATAAAAGAGGATTTAGTACTACCACGCCCACCTTTTAACCAATAATGCGTATGACGACCGAGAATAATATCATCAAAGACATCGTGGAACGTTGGAGCAATAATCGTTTTAGGATCGAAGGGCATTATTGTACCTTAATATTATAAACGAATTGCGGCAACTCGAAGTTATACTGCTCGACCTTTAATTGTTGTGCTTTCATAATCTCAACGAAGAGCTGTAACATTTTCGGGTCACCATTAGCACTACCATTTACGATACGACGAGAAATAATCTCGAGAGTAGTTATATCTCCTTTTTTTGTATGATTAATTTCATTAGCTATACGCTCAACACATTCGCAGAACTTTTCATTTTTTGCTAGAGATTTTTTTTTACTTTTCGCCATTGTCTTCCCTTTTCTTTCATCCTCTTTTTATGGTAGTTTTATTTTAAATAAAATGCAATGTACTTTTGAGTACAATTGTGTTTTAAGAAAAAAATTGTTTGGTTGACGAATAACTATTGAATATTGGCAATTTTATTATATAATATAATTGTGAATATTATGGAAGGAGCAAGAATGAAAGAGTTAGAAGACAAGTTATATTTTAAGATGGACGCGAAGAACGAAGATTTTGAATACTTCAAATCCTGTTGTGAATTTATTGAGAGTTTAGGATATCGATTGAATATCGCGGAATGCTGCTACGAGAAATAAGAGGGTGGAAATGAGCTTAATAATACAAGCGAACGAGTTGAAATGTGATACGCCAATAAGCTGTTTAATTTATGGACAGCCGGGATGTGGAAAGACTTCTTTAGCTATATCGAGTGAAAGACCTTTACTAATCGATCTAGACCATGGCTTGCACCGTGTTGCCTCGAAGAATCGTTGTCCTAGCGTTCAGGTGGAGAATTACCAACAAGTGTTAGAGGTGATTAATAGCAATGAGATAAACGATTTTCAGACTATAGTCATCGATACCTTTGGTAAATTAGTCGATAAAATGGGTATATACGTCTGTGAACAGAATCCGAAGTTAAGACAAGGAGATGGCACTTTATCTACCAAGGGATGGGGAGCAATCAAGATACAAGCTCGGGCGTTGATAATGCAATTATTCAATAAGAACAAGAACATTATTTTTGTGGCACATGAGAAAGAGGACAAAGATGGTGACGATAGAATTTTGAGACCGGATATTCCAGGAAGTAGCGGCAAAGACCTGGTGCAGGATTTAGATTTAATGGGGTATATGGAAATGCGTGGGAACAAGCGAACAATTAGCTTTACTCCGACACATAAGTTTTATGCGAAAAACAGTCTTGAGTTGCCACCGATTATTGAAGTGCCGGATAATAGTGTACGCAACGATTTTTACGCGGTGGCTATTGTGGAGGCGGTTAGGAAGAACCGAGAGGAAACAAACAGAGTACGATTGGAATACGACAAACTAATTGCGAAACACGCGCTTAATATCGATATGATTAACGGTGTGGAGGACTTTAATATTGCGTACAATGCTATGAAAGAAGACGCAACGATTTGGGATAGTACATTGAGATGGAAAAAAGCTTTGAAAGAAAAAGCGGACGCTATGAATATCAAGTTCAATACTGCCAAAGGAGTATTTGAGCAATGTTAACGGTAACGCCTAGTCTATATAGTGCGTACTATTGGTACGCGGTGAAAGATTATGGAACGAAGGAAGATTTTTTAAGAGTCTTAAGAAAAGAACCTTCAGAGCCTACACCGTCGATACAAGCCGGGATTGATTTTGAAGATCGCGTATTGAAAATCTGTGAGGGGTTAATCACCCCTTGCGATGATGTGGCGAGTGAGATTGCGGAGATTGTACGCGGAGGAATTTGGCAACCGTGGGTAGGGCGTGAATATAAAGGACTGTGGCTATATGGACGCGCGGACGTTATTAAATGTGACACTATATATGATATAAAGACGTGTGATAGTTATGACTTTAATAAGTATCAGTATTCATTACAGCATCATATATATTCATATTGTACGGAAATATCGAAAATGGTGTATTTAGTAAATGAAAAGAAAAAGACGAAAGAGGAATTATTTTTTGAGGAATACAATTTTGATAATGCCGCTATGGAGGATATGGAATCAAAGATAAACGACTTATTAGGATTTATAAACGGAAACACAGAATTTAAAAAGGAGTACGAAGCTAAATGGGTAAAATAGGAAAGAAGCCGAGAGAATACGCGCAGAAACATTTTGATAAGGAATTAGCGTTTAGATTACGAGAACATTTGCAACGTGGAGATGTACGGAGGCTATCGGAAAAAATGGATATATCGTATTGCATGGCTAGTAATTATGTTAGGGGTGAGTATTCATTGACGGTATACAGATTATTGCAACTAGCTAAAGCAATGCATATCGATGTTATGGAGATATTAGATGGTATGGCGGTATAAAAAAAGCCGGAATATCCGGCCTATAGTGAATATTACTTTTCGAAAGGATCAAGTGAACAAAGATACTTTCTTGAAAATAATGATTGGAGTATATCATGTTAATTAAAAACGGTCAATTTAAAGCCTACTACAGCCCTAGCTATGTAGTAGGCATGTGTAATATTAATCCGAGAACAGAATATGGAGTTTTATGGTGAAAAGCAAGAAAAAAATCGCCTTTAATCCACCTTGCGAGGACCAAAGACGATGTAACATTCTTAAAAAAGTCAAGGATCATATTATATATTATAAAATTAAATTATGCAAACTTATGTTTTTTTTCGATTTTTTTGAAAAAAAGCGCGCCTCGATGTTGCATTTCCAAAACATCGAAGCTATATTTGTTTTATTATCTCTCGAGGTTAGTGTATGGCATTTCCAAAAAAAAGTCAAGAGTTAAGAAAGAAAGAGAACGAAAAAGATAAAAAAATATTTTATCGTAACCGTATAGCTAAAAATTTAGATAAAAAAGCACGCCTCGATGTTGCATTGAGTAAACATCGAAGCTATATTTTTATTGTCCTTAACGAGGTTATTGTATGGCATTGAGTAAGAGTTGTCAAGATAAGTTAAAAGGAAACGAAGAATATAATTATATAAAAATATTTTATCGAAATCGCACGGCCACAGTTGAACGTGACTATACGAAGCTTGCGGAATCAACAAAGCGTATACGCAAGAATAGAGTTACTGATAAGATGACTCCGATGTTTTATAAACTGCTATACGAAAACATAATTTGCAAGAAAGCTTGTCGTGAGAATTGGTTACATTATAAAGGCAAGGATAAATATTGGTGCATTAGCGAAACGAAGATAGCGGCCAAACTAGGAGTTTCAAAATCAACAGCGCGTAAACTACTCAATTGTGCAGAAACAGAGGGCATTATCAAGCGTGGATATCTTCACGATACTCATAAGCTTGCGGAATCTATGGGTATAGCACTCACGGACTATGGGAAATCTATGCTGAAGGCGGAGTACTCTATAAAGAAAAAAACCGCAATTAATAATAATTCTATACCTACGGTATATAATTATCATAATATATATAAATCACACCCGTGTGAGATAACCTTTAAAAACGAAAATAACATCACTGCTAAAGTTTGGCATGAGTATAGATACGTAACAGGTAGGTTTACGGAGCAAATAAATGCCCCTAGAAGTAAGTTTTTACACTTCGCTATAAACTTACTAGGGAAACAGTTTAACTTGCACTCTACGGAGCAGAAAATCGCCGCATTAAAAGCGTATATAAAACATCAATGGCAATATCTCCGTAACTCAACTTTCTTCAATATGTTTAGTCTTAAGGCACTATGGGGTTATATTTACCAGCTAAAAAGAAAAATATTTACTCAGGAACAAGAGGCTACAGAACAAAAAAAGATCACTCCGATTATACCGCCAGTGCAAAACGCACCAACCGAAAAACTCTCCGAAAATAAAAGTTTTTCAAGTAATCCAAATATAACTATCAATCCAAACATAACAATATCCAAAGGGTTGCAATCCTTTGGTAGTCTCATGACTTCATTTTTGAATATTTATCCCCTAAAAGAATAACTCATTATATTAAAATTTGTTTTTTATTTAGCAGAAAATGTGATATGGTTATGCAGGGCCTGGGGGATGGCATATGAAGCAAGTAGATACTAATGGCTTTTGGAGCATAAAAAATAATCCAATTTCTAAAGTTGGTGTATTCCCTTATCTCGGAAGACAAATAGATCCTTCACTAGAACCGGATAAGGTTTATATGGTACTACGCCCTGCAGAGGAATTATTCAATGAAGAAACACTTGAGTCGTTCAATACTAATCCTGTGCCTCTTGTCGACGACCATACAATGATTGGAGAGGATTATACTCCGGCAGAAAAAAAAGGTGTGGATGGCGTCGTAAACAATATTCATCAAGAGGGTGACGCATTAGTAGGAGATATATCCATATACTCCGAGGCAATGAAAGATAAAATTTCCAAAGGAAAGAAAGATCTTTCGATGGGTTATTTTTGTACTTACGATCTTGAGGAAGGCGATTATAACGGTCAGCACTACGACGCTATACAAAGGAATATCCGAAGCAATCATGTGGCCTTGGTTGACCGTGGCCGTTGTGGTCATGATGTTAGAGTATTCGATACATGGTGCTTTGATTGTGCTATTGCAGATGAAAATTTAAATACAAATAAGGAGCAAAACATGGAAGCGACAGACGCAGATTTTGAGGAATCAAAGCACCCGAGAGCTAATAATGGTCAATTTACTTCGGGGGGTGGTGGTGTCGGTGCTGCACCAAAGTCGAATAATAGAAAGCAAAATAATATCAATGCCTATCTCGATAAAAAGAACAAGCTATTTAGGAGCTTGTCTCATGCGGAGAGTTTAGTCGTGGCTAACGAAAAAGCAAAAACTCTTCATAATAAAGCGCAGGAGCTTTCGAAAATGCATTTAGGACAAGTTACAGGTCATATTCGTAAGGGCGATTCAGGCGAAATCTTCGTCAAAAAAGGAGATAAGCATTACAAGCTATCATATAAAATCGTGAATGCTCCGGGAAATTCTGGATTCAGGCTACATTTCGGAGATATTAAAAGCGTACAAGACACCGCTAGCGATAGCGGAGTAAAAGCGTCCACTTGCGACGCAGATTTTCAATCAAAAATAGAGGAGATAAGAACTATGATTGATAAAGAAAAACTTTCAGCATTGAAAGAACTCGTTGCAATGCTGGAAAGCGACTCACCCGCAGGGGATGCAAAGCCTTGCGATGAGTTACCAGACGAGGAAAAGGAAAATCTCTTTGAGGAAAAAAAAGAGGATGAGGAAGTGGTAAAGGACGAGGCCGTGGATAAGCGTGAACTTATTCGCGAAATCGGAGCTATTGCAGGTAAAGGTGGGTTATCCGAGGAGGATGTACGTACTCTTATGCAAAAAGCCGAACAGCTTGCTTATTCCGACTCCGAGCGCAGCGCAGATGATGAAGAAGAGGAAATCATTGAAGAAAAAATAGAGAAACAGCCGGAGGAAAAGAAAGAGTCTGAAGATGCATTGCCAAAGAAAATCTTTGAGATGCTGGCAGATCGCGATGCTTTAGTAAATAAAGTAAAGCCTCTTATTGGAAATTTCGATTTTTCAAAAATGACCTCGGAGCAAGTAGCTAAATATGCTTGCGACAAGCTAGATATCAAGAGTGATACGCCGCGTGCAGCTTTGGATGGATACTTAAAAGGTTATTCCAAATCAAAAATGTATTCTATCGATTCAGCAGCACAGCATATTGAAACAACCAATTCACAGCTTGAAAAGTACTTGAAAGGAGAATAACTATGACTTTACAAACAAGCGTAAATACTAGATTAGGAGTAGGAATCCCAGGGGAGTTTTATGATTACTCACCACATCGTGTAGCTCCGTATAATCTTTATACCGCAACTGCAGATGCCGTTACCGCAACTGCGTCGGTTGCTTTTGGCGCGACCAATGCTGTTGCTAATGATACTGTTTCGATTGGGGGACAGACTTACACATTCAAAGCCGAATTGACCGCAGCAACAACTGCTAATGAGGTCTTGATTGGTAGTGATTCAGCAGCAAGTGCAGCAAACCTCGCTGCAGCAATTAATAAAGGCACGGGCGGTGGCACAAAGTATGGCAGCAATACCGTAAAAAATGCTTGGGCTGTTGCCTCTATTGGCACGACCACAACGACTGTTACCTTGACCGCAGCTATTTCCGGAGCAGCTGGAAACAATATTGCATTGTCCGCAAGTGTTGCAACAGCAACAGCTTTCAGTGGCGGTGTCGATGCTGTAGTAGCACCAGCGTATGTTGGTTATGCGTTCTCGATTGATCCTTCAGATCCTTCAAAAGCAAAAGCCGGGAATAGCAATAGTGGCACATTTGGCGGAATCTTGGTATCTCCAAAGGAATACGCAAATTACAACAATCTCAACCCGACATTAGCAATACAAGATGGCATTGTTGGTCAATTGTGTACTTTCGGAGAGATTTTCGTTCAGACTGCGCACACTGCTAAACCAGGTTATATCGGTTGTTTCAGAGCCAGTGATGGTAAAATCGGTGCGGCAACTGGCAGTGATTCTATACCAGCCGGATATGTACAGATTCCAAATGCAACTTATCAATATGTTGATGCTGGTGCAGATGGTATCGCAGTATTAAGACTAGGAGATTAAGAATATGGAAAACATTAAATTACATATGAACCCTTGGCAGGTTAAGGGTTATTCAGTTGATAAAAACACAACCGAAGGCACATTGAACGCCCTCGGTGTCTATGCTATGGATAGCTTACCAGCAAGCATAACTACACCTTCTATCAGCACACCATTGCAATTCTTGCAATACTTTATGCCAAAGGCCATTTATACGGCCACTGCCGCAAGAAAAATTGATGAGCTTGTCGGTCGTAATATCGTCGCTTCGTGGGAAGATGAGGAGGTCGTAACCCCGGTTATCGAGCGCCTCGGTGGAGTGCGTCCATATGGAGACTTTGTATCCACTCAATTGTCTTCTGTAAACGTGAACTACGAGCGGAGAACTATCGTTCGTTTTGAAACGGGTATCGAGGTAACTACTCTCGAGGAACAGCGCGCGGCAAAAGCAAAGATCAATAATGCAGAGCAAAAGCGTAATGCCGCTATAACCGCTCTTGCTATTGAACAAAACCGTATTGGTTTCTATGGATACAATGATGGGCAGAACCGTACATATGGATTCCTAAACGATCCAAATCTACCTGCTTATGTATCAGTTGCAACAGGTGCTAGTACCTCTACGCAATGGAAATATAAAACGTTCCAAGAGATCATTGCGGATATTCGTACAGCATTCTCTGCGTTATTGGTAAAATCAGGTGCATTGTTTGATCCTGTGGCAGATGAAAGCACATTAGCATTATCGCTATCATGTCAGGAGTTCTTAACGGTAACAACTGATTATGGTATGTCCGTTATGGATTGGTTGAAAAAGACTTATCCTAAATGCCGTGTTGTATCAGCTCCTGAATTGGATTTGGCTAATGGTGGTGCAAACGTTTTCTATCTTTATACTTCACGTATTAATGATACAGATGTATTTGCACAAAACGTTGTTACTACACTGCGCAGCCTTGGTGTTGAAAGAACTATCAAAGGCTATGCGGAGGCCTACAGCAACGCAACGGCAGGTGTGATGCTTAATGCACCAATCGGTCTTGTTAGATACACGGGGATTTAATATGAAGTACGTAGTATCGAAACTCACAGGTGCGCAGGATTATAATTTCTATGTCCCGGGGACAGGTCAGGGCGTGAATCTTATTTCTTGTACTATCCATATCAACGGAGGTGCAAATCTTGCAGATAAGCACTTTATTACTGCAGATGGGGTTATTACAGAGTTAACAGACGAACAGGCCGAACGTCTTAAGACACATCCGGTTTTTGCAATTCATGAGAAAAATGGATTTGTAAAAATCGTGGATACGGAAAAGACTGCAGACAAAGCCAAAAAGGATTTGGAAGATGAAGATAAATCCGCTCCGTTGACTCCAAAGAAATATGCTAATGAGGGCAAGCGTGCCCCGAAAACTAAAGGAGCATAAATATGAGTAACACCGTTAATTTCACTGTTGAACAGTTCTTACATGACTTCCCGGAATTCCAGGGAACAAACAACGATATACTCCAAATCTTTCTCACAAGAACTAAATGTTATATTTCAACAGAAAATTACGGTGTTATACATGACGAATCTCGTCTGTTGGCTTGTGAACTTATGATGGCACATTTATTGACCTTATATAAACGCATAACAGACGATGGCCAGACTCAAGCTGTATCTGTGGCCAGTGCAGCCATTCAAAGTGTCAGTGTATCCTTGACACCACCTACTAACCGGACACAGTTTGAGTTTTGGTTAAACCTTTCTATCTATGGTACTCAACTTTGGAGTCTTCTTACTGCGAAGACTCCAGTTGGTTTTTATATACCAGGTCTTCCGAATCGTGTGTTGTGGTGAGATTATGCAGATAGTAATTAAATCGAAATCTAATAATGCAGCGTGGCGAAAAATCGAAGAGAAAATTAAACAAAAAATGTCTGTAAAGGTTGGTTGGTTTCCCCAGGCAAGATACAAGGGTGATGACAATAAAAATAGTTCAGTAGCCATGGTGGCTTGTACGCAAGAGTTTGGATATGGGAAAGGTAATATTCCTCCGAGGCCGTTTATGCGTCCAGCGGCGCAAAATCATGCGGAAGACTGGGCAGAAAAATTCTCTCAAGATATTAAAACTGGAGACTTAAAATATGCGCTTAATAACCTAGGTTTTATGGTTGAGGGCGATATTAGAAAATCAATCTCAGAGGTATGGGAACCGCCTCTTAAACGTGAGACAATTTACGCAAGATTACGTAAACACGGTTGGTTTAATCGTGAAAAGTTTTCAGCGCGCCAAAGAAAAAATCACCATAAGAAATTAGATAAAATGGTTGGCAGTCAAGAAGGCATTGCCAAACCGTTAATTGATACCGGATATATGATCGCGTCGGTTACACATGAGGTGGAACATGGCTAACATACTAAACTCCGCAAATCTATTAAAACTTGCCATGAGTGTAATTCCACCTCGGTCAATTCAATATTATGCATATAAAAATAGTACGGTTAATGCATATGGCGAACTTATATGCACATATGAATTACCAATAACCCTAAAAGCCGTGGTTATTGAAGAAAATATGAATGTGTATCAAGAACACGGATTATCTCCACAAAAAATGCATAAGACAATTTATGTTAATCATAGAATACAAGACACAGCCAATCAGAATGCCGCGGATATGTTTTATTTCGATAATGAATATTGGCGGGTTATTTCCACTGTCGATTGGACCATTTATAACGGTTGGTCGTCTTGTATTGTATCGAAAGTAAAGGAAACTCCTTTTGTACCAGAGCAAGAAATAACGGAGGAGAAAAATGACGAATGAGCGAACTATATGGTCGGATGTTATATCGTTTATTAAGGCTACTCCACATTTACCTGCGGAGTACGATGTTATTCAAGCAGCACAAGCGCAAATAATCGATATTCAATCTCCAATTCTTGTATTAGATATGATCGGAGCGCCTAGGTACTCATGGCAAGGGACAAAGGATATTCCACTTCAAAACGGGAATATGGAACATCAAGAACTCTTTTATCAAGAATATGTATTCCAATTAACAGCCCTTAAAAAGAGGTCGATGGAAGATGTGGGGCTTTCAAGTATGGATGTGCTTAATTTAGTTGCGATACATCTTCAGAGTGAAAAGGGTGTGGAGGAAATGACCGCCGCAGGATATGGAATAGAAAGAATTAAAGAAATACGGACAGGATATTTTTTGAATAGTAACGATGTATACGAGAGACAACCGAGTTTCGATTTTATTTTGAATCGTAAACAGGTGTTATCAAGCGAAATACCGGCGTTGTCGGGTATGAGTGGTCTATGTTATCAGGTTTAAAAAGGGAGTTGAACATGGCAATATCGCAATCAAGATATGTTGATATCAAAACGCAATTAGAACCGTCAGCGGTGATTAATCGCAAGGAATTAATTGCAAGGTTTTTCACGTCTTCAGATGTATTGAGTACAGATGAGATCGTGGAGTTTATGAATACAGATGAAGTCCTTGCAAGGTTTGGCAATAACTCAAATGAGTACAAAATCGCTAATAAGTATTTTTCGTATATATCGAAAACAAGTATTAGTCCACGTAAAATTTCTTTCGCAAACTTTCATAAGAACGCAAGGGCTGCTTTCTTGAGAGCAACTCAATTCTCAACTTTAGAGGCGTTGAAAGCTATCACCTCCGGAAGTTTTAAGTTAACTCTTAACAGTGTAACCGCAACAGTATCGGGCGTCGATTTGTCGGCGGCTACAGATTATGCAAGTGTAGCAAGCACATTGCAAACTGCTATTAGAACAGTGGAGGGTTGGAGTTCTGCTACAGTTGAATTCATAGCCTCCAAAGGTTTCAAGTTAACATCTGGAAGTGCTGGGGCGGCCGTTATCGGATATGCAGAGGATATCGACACTGGAACAATAGCAAGCTTATTAGGATGGACTGTAGGCAAGCAGCCGCAATTATCAAACGGAGCAGCCGCCGAAACAGTATTGGCAGCATTTCAGAGGGTAGTCAATGTTAATAATAACTTTGGAAGCTTTGCTTTTGTTGATACATTAACTACAGATGAAATAACGTCATTAGCACAATACAATCACAGCTTAAATGTTCAGTACATGTATTCTGTAGGTGTTAATTCCGTTAACTACTCCACAATACAGGCGGCAGTGGCTAATTTCGATGGTGTAGCACTTACTTACAACGATAACGACTCGGAATTTGCAGCTTTCATGCCTATGGCTATAATGGCGGCAACGGACTACGATGCTCCAAATGGTGTTGTGAACTTTATGTTTACGCAATTCGCAACGGAAACACCGTCAGTATATACCGATACAATGGCAAATACATTGGATGCTATTAAGGTCAACTACTATGGGCAGACACAATCCACAGGCCAGAATATTTCGTTTTATCAAAGAGGATACTTGCAAGGTAGTATTTCCGATATGGGCGTGTACTCAAATGAAATATGGTTGAAGTCGGCAATGTCCACTCTTGCTCTTTCGTTATTTATCGATAGAAATCAAATATCCGCGAATAAAGCCGGTATTGGTATTATGCGTGCAGCGTTGCAATCGGTTATTGACGAGGCGATTACCAATGGTACTATTTCTGCAGAAAAAGAACTTTCACAAAGACAAAAAGTGGTTATTGGTCAATTAACAAACGACGCAGAGGCTTGGAGACAAGTACAACAAGCTGGATATTGGCTTGATGTTAAGATCGTTCAGGTCGAGGTGCGCGGCGTTCTTGAATACCACCTGCAATACACATTGATTTACGGCAAGGGTGACAGTATCCGTAAAATCAGTGGTTTGGATGTTTTAATTTAAGGAGATAAGAAATGCAGAATGTAACAGCGACAGGAACCAGAATTACTATATACAGTATACCGACGTTTCCAAACGGAATAACGATTACGACATTGCCAGCTGGAACTGATCCTTTAGATTGCCCAGCTGTTCAGCTTGCGGAATGGCAAACGGGAGCTAATGGCGATTTAATTCTCTACAAGCACCCTGTACCAATCGAAATCAATTTCTCAACGGTTGCGGGCAGTGAAGAAGATAAATCACTCGAAATTCTGTTTGATGCCAATAGAGTTGCTAAAAATAAGATTAGCTATAATGATGTTATAACGATGGTTATTCAGTATCCGGATAATCATTCAGTTGTATTAAGTAACGGATTCTTAGTCCGAGGCACTGCCGTGGTCGGTATTACAGGAGATGGCAAGCTCAAGGAGCGTCAGTGGTCATGTGTATTTGAAGCAAAGGCAGCATAATGGATTTACTTGAACCGAAATTAATACATCTTGAGAAAAGCGGGGATTTTTATATTTCCCGCTTGCCGTGTATGGTAGCCCGTGAGGTATTTCTCCGTTATGCAGCAAGTAATATCAATGTTATTGAGCTAGCGAGGAATTACGCACCTAGCTCAGGTGATATTGCTACGAAAATGCTTTCATATACTGCACATTTAGTAGATGGTCGTGAAATACGTATGGAATCTGATACGCTATTGAATCAACACGTTTTATCCTTTGCGGATTTAGGGAAACTAGAAGGTGAAATGATTTTGTATAACTTCAGTTTTTTAGACGTCGCGCGATGGTCACCATACCTAGCGCGCTACAAAATCAAACTGGAGTCGTTGACTACAAAAATATTGACCAACTTGTTGCAATACTCATTGAAAGAAAAGCAGCGTCACTCCACGAATTAAGGACTATTTATACCCTCGAGGACGCTATGAATATGCAGGAGGCTTTAGAGGTGCCAATGATTAATCAGTGGTACGCGTTGGAGAAAGAGAAGTTGAGGAGCAAATATCGATTATGATACTAGAAACATTTGCATTTTTATTTGGTACAGAGGGTACAGACCGAGTTAAAAAAGATATTAAAGATCTCAAACAAGATACTGATAAGGTCACCGAAAGTAATTCCTCTCTTAAAAAAGGTTTTGAAGAATTACTCGGCGTACTTGCTCCGTTAACAGCGGCTTATGCTGGTCTTCGTGCTATAATGAATTTTGCAAATGAAAACGATCAATTATTTCAAATGTCTCAACTCTCGGGGGTATCCGCAAGAGCTATCTCCGAGCTTGGTTTTGCTATGGGTGAGTTCGGAGGCAACGCACAAACTGCGGCGCATACCATTCAAAATCTTCAAAGCCAAATAATGCAATTAAGAAGGACTGGAAGCGGCGCATTATTACAAGCCGGAATGATGTATGGTATTGGGTTTTCAACTGACCCCACGAAAATGATGGAAAATATCGCTCGGAGAATGCAAACTCTTAACCCTATGATGCGTATGGATTTAGGACGTATGCTCGGATTGGATAACGCCACAATTCTTATGCTATCCAAAGGCGTAAAGAATCTTAGGGAAGAAATGGAGCGTGCGAAGAGATATACCTTTATTGATGAAAAAATGGTGGAGCAAGCACATGAGTTCAAGCGTACATTTGCTGAATTTAGCGCTATTCTCGGAGGTATTGGCATTGATCTTGCAACTGTAATAATGCCATATGCACAGGATATCATGACCTTCGCTAGAGACTCACTTGAGTATATTAAGAAACATAAGTTTTTCATATTAGAGATTGCGGCAATACTAGGCACAATAACTTCAGGCTGGGGCGCATTTAAATTAATAACGAATCCACTAGCACAGGCTTTAGCTTTAATAACGGCAATTGCAGTAGTAGGAGAGGATATATATGGATACTTCAATGGTATGGAATCGAAGCTAGGCGAAATATTGGCAGATAGTCCGGAATTAAAAAAGATCGTCGATGAAATAGGGGAATCCGTAAAGGAAACGTGGGAATATGTTACCTCCGGAGATATGTATCAGGATATCAAAACGGAATTTGAGAAGGTAAAAAAATGGTGGGATGAGACACCATTAGAAGAAAAGCAAGTACAGATTAAAGCGGTATTATCTGAAGCGTGGGATAATATTGTTAAGAAAATGGAGGAATACGCAACGGAAATAAACGCTATATGGGCGCAGTTTGTTTCAGACAATAAAGCATTATTTAATCAATTAGGGAATCAGTTAGCGGCATTTATTAAACCTGCTGTTGATGATTTTAAAACCTTAGGAGATATTATCCAAAATGGAGTGGTAAACGCCTTTAAGGCACTTGAGGAAGTTTTTAAAAGCATTAGCGAAAACAATTTCTTTCAATCAATAAAAGATTTTCTTACGAATTTATTCAATTGGTTTGGTAGTGCATGGACTTCTATTTCAGACTCTTTTGTGAATTCTGCGAAAGCACAAGCCTATATGCAACAAGTACGAACTGGACAAGTACCATTACAAGACACTATGCAAGCGATGAATGCTTTCGCGATGAACGAACAGGCAAACGCATTAGCTAGACAGACGTTATATCAGAACACGGCGACGAATAATAATATTAGAAATAATAATATGCAGGCGGCTGTTACAATTAACGTACAAGAAGGTAGTCGACAAACAGGTGTTGATGCCGCTAATGGTGTCATTGATACATTTGGGAACTATGCAACGGGTACTAGATAGGAGGGATTATGTCTTATTTTTTAAGTAGTCTTTCACCATTTAACTTAATTCTAAATATTGTCGGAATGGTTTACCGAAATAAGACAATTGCTTTATATGGAGATGGTGGAAGTGAATTATTAGGTAATGCAAGTATAGTATCTTGCTCCGTTAATGATAGTTCTAAATTGATGGAACACCCTATCGAAAGCGGCGCTGTTATCTCCGACTACAAAGTGTTTAATCCCGTGACAGCAAGTGTCGTTGTGGCATTGTCGGCGTCAGGATACGAAAGCGAGTACGCGCAGATATATGCCGCGTATAAAAATTGTGAGTTTCTCACTCTTCAGACAAAGACAAACGTATACAAGAATTTACAGGTATTATCTATTCCGCATGAGGCAACGTTTAAGACTATTAATCGACCGACAATCACCATTAATTTAAAGGAGGCGTTGACCGTTGAGGCGGCCTTTACCGTGGGGAGCAATCTCAAAAATCCTGCTAATACGAATACAAAAGACTTAGGACACGTGCAAACTCAGAAAGCAAAGAATTCAACGATATTATATGATTTATCTAGCAAGAAAAAAGAAGGTTAGGAGGGATTATGGAGTTAATACCGATTGAAGCTATACCAAATCAAAAATTCAATGTACAATTAGCTGGGAAAACATATAATATATCCATTAACACGCGGCGTGAGTTGACTTTTTTGTCCATCAGCGTCGGAGACACGCCGCTTGTTTCAGGTAGAATATGTCTACCTAATAAGAAAATTGAAATACCTCATTATAAATTCAGCGGCGTTTTGTTTTGGCACTGCCAAGATAATGAAACGCCATTTTATAAAAAATTTGGCGTTTTGCATAAACTTTACTATGCAACCTCGGAGGAATGGTCGGAGGCGGTCAATGGAGCTTAAAGAACGTAATATTATTCTGCAATTCACAGGGGAAAACGGAGAAAAAACGATTGACGGCCTCAACGTTCGATTTTCAGTGCGTCAGGTGTGTTATGCATTTGGTAGCCAAGCACAAATATCGATTTATAACTTATCTATGCAAGACGTAAATTATCTCACATTATTTTCACCGTTCTTTAGTAGTAAAAAGCGTAATACTGTTAAGATATCAGCGGGATATGATAATAATATCGTACCTATTTTCGAGGGCGATGTATGGCAAGCGTTACCAACAAAAAACGGCGCCGATATTGTATTGAACATAAAAGCTGTGAAAGGATTGTTTGGAGGCAAGAAAATCACATCGAAGGTTATTAAGAATAAAGCTAAACGCATACCGTTACACGATGTGTGTCAGAAAGTAGCAGGATGGCTTGATTTACCTCTTAATTTTCTTGCAAAAACACAAAAGACACTGGATACGTTTGTTATGACCGGGAACGTTACAGAGGCAATAAAGAAAATTAATTCTGTAGGGGATGTTGTGGCGTTCGTTGAAGACAATCAATTAAAAGTTATCGACGCGAAAAATCCGCAGGGAACAGGCACCAGATTAGTAAGTGAAGATACTGGCATGATCGGAATTCCGGCCATTGACCACTTCGGAGCTACCGTGAAAATCTTTATGGATAATACGGTAAAGCTCGGTGATAAAATTCAATTAAAATCCAAACTAATTCCTTCTGCTAATGGCGATTATTATGTATACTGTATTCAACATGATGGAGCGTTGCGAGAGCAACAATTCTATTCAACGTTGAAATGTCGTCGAGGGGGGATGATATGAGTGTTGAAGTACTATCAAGTAATGAAGTTATTGCAGATTTATATTATGCTCCAGCGTCCGAGGAATCCTCGGCGCTTGCAATTGATTATGTAGTATCACAAATACTCAATAAATACAGATGGACTACTCCGGCTATTGTGAAAGAATACGATAGAGAAAAGAACGTTGTGACTATACAGCCTGCAATAAAAGAAGCAACGACAGAAGAAAGTATTGAGGTATGCGAAATGGATGTGCCGTGTGTAGTCATTGGCGGCGGGGGCTGGGTAACATCATATCCTCTTCAAAAGAATAATACGGGTTGGTTACTCACAAATGATAAGGATATTTCATTATTTTTACAGAGCAAGAAAATATCAGAGCCGAATACATATAGAAGACACGACTGGGCAGATAGTGTATTTCTTCCTGATATTATTTCAGATTTTACTTATGATAAAAAAGAGGATGAAAAGGCAGTTGTATTTCAGAATATCAAAGGAGAAATTAAGGCCGCTATAGATGACGAATCCTTACGAATAAAATTTAAGGACAAAACGAAAATAAAGGTTGATAAGCAATCGATAGAACTTCAGACAGAGGAAAAGACTGATATTCTTATTGAACAAAAAGCAATAACAATAAAAACGGAAAAAGCAACGATTATTATTAATGCCGATGGTGTATCAATCAAGGCCGATCAGGATATAAAAGCCGAGGCACAGAAAATTAATATCAAAGGTGAAGTCACGATTGATGGCACTTTGAAAGTCACTAAAGACGCTACATTTGATAGTAATGTTTCAATTAGTGGCAGTGAAAGCGTGAGTGGCAGTATAGACGCAAGTGGTGATGTAACTGGCAGTGGTATATCTCTTTCAAGCCACGTACACGGTGGAGTACAAGGTGGCAGTGGAACAACTGGAGGCCCACAATGAAGACAATAGCAACAAATGAATTTAATGATATCTATATCGAAAACGGCAAGCTTGCTTTAGTTGAAGGTGAGGACGCAATTGCAAACGTTGCAAAAAATCGTGTGTATACTTTACAGGGTGAACATCAATATGATCTTTCAGAGGGTATACCTTATTTCGATGTGCTATTTGGTTTTCGTCCTAATATCGATTTATTTAAATTCTTCTTACAACGTGAATTTTTAGAAGTTGATAACGTACATGCTATACAAAGCCTCGAGACAAAAATTGAAGGTGATAAATTGACTTACACTGCGGAATTACAGACTACAGAAGGAGTAGTGACTATATGAGTATGCTAAATTATGTTACGGATTACGGAATAATCACAGTTGATGTATCACAAATAAAAACAGATGTTGAAAACGAATATAAAGCTGTGTTTGGAGATGATCTCGACACAAGCGCGGCAACTCCACAAGGTAGATTAATTGAAGCGGAAACAGCGGCACGAGCTAATATGCTAGAGGTATTGGCTTATATATGCAATCAGATTAATCCAAACGAAGCTACAGGGCAGTATTTAGATAGCTTATGCGCATTAACAGGATGTGTACGGAATCAAGCAACAAGAAGCTCCGTAATAGCTACATTAACAGGCGTTGCTGGCACAATTATTCCGGCTAATAGTGAAGCTACGACGATTAATGGCGATGTATTTTATTTAGAAAATGAAGCGACAATCGGAGAAGATGGGACAGTTGACGCACGATTTTTATCTCAAGAGACGGGGCCTATTCCTTGCGGCGTAGGAGAATTAACTTCGATTAATACTGATGTACTCGGTTGGGAAACTATAAATAATAGTACAGCGGCGAATTTGGGTAGTGAGATCGAAAGTGACGAGGCATTAAGAGCAAGAAGACGTACGACATTATATAATGGTAGGAGCTTATCAGGTGATGTTATATCAGCATTATCCAACATAGATAATATTGAAAGTGTTTTTTTATTGGTTAATAATGGCACAGATCCTCTTATAAAACGCGGAGTCACAATACAGCCTAATACTCTTTATACTTGCGTTTTAGGGGGTGCTAATCAAGAGATAGCAAACGCTTTATATATGCGAAATTCTGCAGGGTGTGGCTATACTGGCAATACAACAGTGCAAGTAACCGATCCGTGGAGTAACGTATCATATGAAGTAAAGTTTGAACGTCCGACGATAAAGTATATTGATGTAAAAGTATATTTACAAAAAGATACCGGAACAGGTGATATAACTTCTGCTGTGACCAGCGCTATTATGAGTTATCAATATGGGAAGGCGGGAAATCTTAAGCAACTTGATATTGGAGATACAGTTTCTCCTTTCGAGATATCAAGTGCGATCACTCAAATGGTTTCAGGGGTGTTTGTGAAAGAGGTACAAATTGCTTTCCATGGTGAGCAACTACAGACTCAAAATTTAAATATCAATATAAACGAAATAGCTAGATTTAATGAGACTGATATAAAAGTGAGGTACGAATGAAAGTAACTAACCTAGATTATTCAGTTGATTTAAATGAAAGCGTGACATGGCAATATAATACTGCGCCTAATATTACCGCTTTAATTAACTATAAAAATGCTTTTCAAACGAACTGTAAAAATTTTCTTACAAGTTGGAGTTCAGATGTATTTAACCTTCAAACTGCTACGTATTTTGGGTTGATTATTTGGGCAATGATCTTATCACACACAAACTATGTGCAGTTGTCAGCAATGATAGGCACTAGGGCTTTTGGTTTCGGCGATTACCATAAGAATTTTTTTGAATCGAATTTCGCGTTAAGTAATTTCATTTATAAATTACAGCCGGAGGAATTACGGCAAGTTCTTACAGCGCAATGTTATAACCTACAGAGTAATGGTAGTCTATATGATCTTAATCACATTGTTAATTTGGTATTTCCTAATCATGGTGCATATATTGAGGTAGACTATACTACACGCAGTATTATATATCATTTCCCTACGCCATTATCAGACGAAGAATTATCAATCGCGGCGTACTCGAATATTTTACAAGTACCACTAGGAACTAAAAGAAAAATTGTAAACGGGACAGGAGAGTAAATATGAGTTATTTTTTTAAAAAGCCTTTTGCGGAAAATGGAGATGTAACACAAATACCATTAGAAGACCAAGGAGATGGTAATGTTTCTTATGCGGAAGGCTGGCCTGAAGGATACGAACTCGACCCGACTAGGAATCCAGAGGACGCAAGAAATTTATCACGTACGAATTTCAACGGTTTGTTTTTAAATATCACTCAAGCATTACAACAATTGCAGGTTTATGGAGTCAATCCATATATAACGGCCGTTGATAACGGAGGTACTCCTTATCCCTATCCAGAGGGTGGCAGTTGTTACTATGTTGACCCGGCTACAAATGAAGTCGGAGTTTATCGCAGTTTACAATCAAATAATACTGATGTACCTAGTACTAATGGTGTTACAAGCAGTCTATGGCGGCGTGAGTTCGATGTGCAATTAGACACTCTCAAGAGTAACCGTGTCTCGAATTGCCCATTATATTATCCGACAGAGCCTAGTGTTACAGTTGATACTGATAATAACAGTATCAGAATTACAGTCTATGCAGGAACTAAAGTCTTAATGCCTAAAGGCTACGACGACGATAATACCTACAAAAACGATATTATACAGGTGGTAAATAACGAAACTTTTGATTATACCTTTACGGGGGATCAGGTTAACAATTATTTCTTATTAACAGAGGATAATACTTTATTATTGCTTAACTCTCTTAATTATGTTCCATATTATGATTTATCAACAGTAAACAACTTTCTAGGAGGAACGACAACCTATCCGGTATATTATTTTGATAATTCATTGAATAAATGGCAGTATCGAGCGGCAAACAGTTCAGAGTTCGTTGACGCTAATAAACAAATGGTAATGATCGGTAATTTTACCGGAGCAAGCACAGATAATTTAACTTTTAATTTTAATTCTCCATTAACATTAACAAGTGGAGAATATTTTCAAAAAACAGTTGCGAATCTTCAGACGGCGTTATCACCGGCAAGATATATAACTCTCACAGGTACGCCACTAGGACAGGCGATTATGGATATCAATCTCCCATCTACCGCGACGCCGTTTTGTGTGAATTATGGCAATCTTAATTCTTCAGGGCAGCCGGATTTATTAAGCACGCAAGCAATTTATGTACCGAATAAGACTATGGATATGGTGTTTCCGACTTCAGGTAGTATTGTGAGCTATGCGGCTGGGAACACTTATACTTATGTAGAAGGAGGCGGCAATCATACCGAAAGATTATTAGGTTTAAAAGGCATGGTCGTAACAACGGTAATGACCGCCTCGAATATCGATAATATTTTCGGCCCGCATTCTGGAAGTTGCGATGTATCGTGGAGTATTACAAACGGTAACGAGTACACATTTACTATTGCAGAAATGACTTTGGATGTGCCAATTGAGTTATCAACTCTTGGTTGTACATTGGAGTTTGATAGTTATACGTTTAATTATTCTGACTATTGGAGTGTGCGTGGATTAATGAGTGCTTATGCATATGAGCGTTATTATGCGCGGTTATGGTTTATAATTACATTGACTTTCGATGATAATACAACTTATGCTCTTTCAACTGAAAATAATTCTTATAATAACTGGATTAATAGTTCGGTTGATTTGAGTGAATATGCAACTGCAGGCAAGAAAATCACCAAGATATCAGTTCAATCCAAAGGGTATACGTATGACTCAGGTCAGGTTGCTGTATTTCATGGGAGCAGTACAGTAGGAGGAAGCACACATATAACAAAAATTAGTAACGCAGAGGCACACTTTAGAGCATTAAGAATCATTAACAAAATAAATCAAGTACAATATTCCTCGAATCAGGTTGATTTTAAGGTGGGCAGTAACTATTACAAGAAAATGGGCTCGGATGGTACACCGATGTTAACTGCGGAAGGAGGAACGATAACCTCGAGTTCCAGCGCATATGATTACATGTGGTTTGTAAATAATATTGCGACAATTCCTTCATATGCAGACAGCCTTTATACAGAATATGAATTTAAAAGCACACCAGACGAAACAAATAACGCTCGTATGGTTATAAAGTATATCGATGAGGAAAACGACCAAATATTAGGTGGTTTGTCAGTTGAACTCGAATACTGGGGCGGTGTTACATATACACTAGCGAATAAAATTGTTCTAGATCGTACTCAAGATTTGCTTTTTGAAATTCCAGACGGAAAATATATCAAGAAAGTACGCGTATTTGCATCACAAATGGACTACCTACGAAACGTAAAAATCGGTCGTATACAGATTTATAATAATGTGTCTGCGGAGACTTTAGCGGCATTAGCACAATATCCAGCATTGCAAGCAACAGCTGCGGATACTGATCGTACTAGACTAACATTAACTTCACTTGATAGCTTGGTATTAAATCAATCCGGATACTTAATGTTATCGAAAGCCGGTGCATATATATTGCCAGGCACAAACGTTATTCGTAAACAAAAGAAGCAACCTACGACAGAGGATGATCCCGCGTTGACAGATGGCGATGTATGGCTTGATTATTCCAAAGAGCCGCTCATGGCATATCAATATCAAAATGGGAAATGGAATATTTTTTCAGATGTTCCAGTTGGATATATAACATTAACATGGGGAGATCCGAGTGCAAGTGCAGCGGTATCAGGAACAGGAATCACGGCGGCAACTGTTACGGCGGCTACCTTTGCGACACAAGTTGCGGATAGTGGTACGTATGTGTTTGCTTACGATGGCACAAACTGGGTATTTAATTCTCAGAATGTAACGTTAAGTACATATGGAATCTCAGTAACAGGAACACCAGCAGAAGGAGATACGGTCACTATTACATTTACAGAGAGCGTCGCAACAGTATCGAATATTGAAACTTATCCATACAATCAAAATGGATACAATATTAATACTTATACCGATACTTCAGGTGCATTAAGCGGTCGTGATGGTCGTGACGGTAAAGATGGAAAGGACGGGAAGAACGGAGCGCCTGGACCAGCCGGCCCCGCCGGAGTTGGAATACCGTCTGGAGGGTTAAATGGGCAGTTGCTAGCGAAGGCAAGTAATGCTTCTTACGATTGTAAATGGACTACAATGGCCTCAACTGCGCTTTTTGATGGTGGGACAGCGGGGCAAATTATAGTAAAGAATAGTTCAACTGATCTTGATTTTTCGTGGACCGATATGCCTTCAGGAATACCGTCTGGAGGAACAACTGGACAGGCCTTAATTAAAGCAAGTGATACTGATAAGGATGTTGAATGGGGCGTAGTTGAAAGCTTACCAACTGGGGGGGCAGCAGGGTACATTCTTACGAAGCGTACAGGAACAGACTACGATGCTATATGGACGGCACCAGGACAAATACTGGCTATATATGATAATGATAATGCTTTTATGTTGTCTGCTTATTCATATGCTCAGGCGAACGGGTATTCAGCTGTTACGATAGAAAACTTTCATAACACAAATGGAATTAACAGCACAGCGGACGATGGGGCAGTGGTATTATCAACGTATTATTCTAATGTGTCTTTAAGTGTGCTTAATAGTTCAGGAAATCCTATATCTTTCAGATTGAATACGCTTACGAGTATCAATCCGATATATAGTTTGGTTGCGCACTTGGAAGCAACAGGAACAGTAACAGTCTATATTTCTACAGATGATGGTACGAGTTGGAATCAATTGAGTGATTATGTTGATTTTACATTAAACTATGTGAGTAGTTTTACAATTAAGATCACATTAGCAAGCGGTGCGAGTGTGAAGAACATAGCATTAATAACTAAATAAAGGGGGTGGTGGATATGGATTTATTATTAGCACAAGATATTACTACAGACAGTATTTATAGCTCGAATATTGCACCTGTAGGTGCTGGCAGCACTATTATCTTGCAAGATCGTGTGTTGGAATATCAAATTAATCTTACAAGTGATTTGGCAATTTCAATTGACACATCTAAACTCAGTGAGTTCACGAAGTATAATTGTGCATTTACTCTTATTGTTAACAGTAACGGTGACCACGTTATTAATCTTGAAAATTGTGATATTCAACAAATACAAGTGTGGCGTGGCGTGACCAAAATATCATTTACACATTTACTGGGCGCAGCACAGTGGAGAGTAAAAATCTTACAAGTTGGGAATCAGGTTGCGGAATATGTTAGGCCAACTGGACAGTTTGATATACCAAACTCAGGATATTATGGAGTTGCAACTTCTCAATTAGCAAATTATACCGGTGCAGGTTGTCAGATTTTTGCGTATTCTAATATAACTACTCCGGAGACGCTTAATACCAATAATTGGTATATATATTGGATGACTGGAAGTATTGAGTTATACACTGTCTTCCCAGCGCCGTTTCTTCTTACAGAGTGGAGAATGCATGTGTCTGGCACATTGACCTATAACTTTCCTACTAGCATTACGATATATGGAAGTAACGATTATGAGAATTGGAACGAAGTATTTTCAGCGGCCGATATAACTTATACAGTATCGCAGGAAATCAAGCGTTTTACACCAACTGTTTTGAGGCCTTATCGTGCTTATAAATGGGTATTGAGTCGCGCGGCAAGTGCTAGTATTGATGTTGTACCTATTTCACTAATCGGATATAAATGCCCGAAGATTGGCAATCTCAACTTCTATCGATATCCAAAAATATCAGACGCAACGAGTGGATACGAATTATCGGTTAATACCGAAGATGGAATAAATGTGAATTGGCCGTTATATAATTGTGTAAACACTGATCAATCCTCTAGTGCGCGCGCGGAATTTATTAGGACGTCTTCAGATGTACCAATAAAAATAACCTATAAATTACCACAGGCAGTGCGTTTTGAAGGTTTTGTTGTCCGTGATTTTGAGACTTATTACAAGTGGTATTGTAATGGTTGGTTCAAGTGGGAAGGCTCAAATGACGGTGTAACTTGGACAAGGTTATGTGAATTAAGAAAGCCATTTGGAGACATTAATATTTCTTATATGTGGTTTATGTATATGTGTCATACGCAAGGTACTTACAATAGGTTTAGGATAACCGTTTACACAGTATATAACGAACAAGAAAACGATTTATTGACGTGCGGATTATTCCCTATTTATACAATTCCAAATGAGTATAGGCAGTTTGATACAATAGTTCCTGTTATGGAAAGTGATACTCAAGAAGGATATACAGTATCCTCGAGTAGTGTAACAAGTGGTTATACGTATAATATGTATGATGCTAATGATACAACATATTGCCAAGGCGCTATATCAGATGGCCAATGGATAACCTTAATTGATATGGGTGAAAGTGTGGTTGTTAAGGGCTTTCAATTACAAGCGGCAAGCGATAATTATACGAAAATGCCTATAACGTTTTCGATACAGGGCAGCACAGACAATGACTCATGGCAATTATTGCAATCTTATGCATTAGGAGCCGCAGGTTGGAGTGCTAATAGCCAAATACAATCGTTTACAGTTTCTAATACTACAGGCTATAGGTATTATAGAATTGTGGTGACAGCCGTTCAGGATGGTGGAACTGATGTGCGTATTGCAGGGCTAGGCTGGAGTAGTGCAGCCGGGCAGCCGCCAATTGCATATTATGTTGATGAATATATAGTGCCAGTGATGAGTAGTGATAGTCAGGATGGATATATTGCCACATGTAGTTCGACATGGTCTGCCGAAACACCTGCTTATGCAGCCTTTGATAGAAACGCAGACACATTATGGAATACTAGAGGAAAAGTTGATCAGTGGTTACAAATTCAATTACCAACAGCACAGTCGGCGAATATTCTTTTAATCGTTGCTAGGTCAGATGGATATCTTACAGAAACTCCAAACTCATTTGATATTAAAGCCAGTAATGATGGTAGTGAATGGACTACATTAACTACACAATCCAATTTAAGTTGGTCATTAGGAGAAACAAAAAGTTTCAATCTTAATAACACAACACCATATTTATATTATAAGTTTGTTATTAATGGGAACGGCGGTGGGAATAATTGTGCTATCGCAGAATTTTCTTTAATGAAAAGAATATATCATAATGATTAGGAGGAAGACATGGACACTTTATTTTTATCTCAAGTGCAGCCTAAAACTATATATGGGGCAGATGCAGAATTGTTTTCCGGCGGGACTCTTGTACTTAATGAAACAAAACAAAATTATCAATTAGCATTGAATGCGACACAATCTTTGACCATAGATACTACTCAACTATCGGGGAAAGCTAATGTATATACAATGACATTTGTTTTGAATGTGGTTGCGAATGGTCATTATGTAATCAATTTCCAAGATTGCAATATCGAACAGATGGAATTTTATGAGGGCATGAGTCAGTTGAAATTCACAAAAGCCCCTTGTGATGTAAACTGGACTATTGAGGTAATAAGTTATGCAGGAATAGAACCTTCTTTATCGTTGTATGATTGGAACTTAAGAGGTGAGTTTTGTTTGGCGACAGAAACAGCAACCTCTAAAGAGACGCCAATAAGTATTTGGATGACTTCATTTAATCAAGTGAATAGTAGCAATTGGAATAAGACGTTTAGTGAAAATGAAATAGACTACTATACTTTTTCATTGAATCCATTTACGTTAACAGAATTTAGCGTACATTATGGCACTTACAGTGCGCAATGCCCTACAGGAATAACTGTATATGGAAGCAACGATTTTGAAAACTGGGTACAATTATATAATAACCCTGATATCACAGTGACAGGAAGTACGACATTAGCATTTATACCTACTATTATAAGGCCGTTTAAAAATTATAAATTTCATTTATCAAATGGAGGCGTCGGAGGAATTATAATGCCGCCGATTAGCTTAAAAGGTATAGGATCAGAATTATTATACGCAGGTTATTTGTTAAGGTTCCCGAATATTTCAGCAGCATTAAATGGATATGACGTGAGTATTAATACAGAAGACGGATGCGCGAATGCAGATAGTAAAACGCCGTATGGCGCTGTTAACAACAACTTTATTTCTGTAACGCGCCCTAATCAAAGTACGACTTGGAAAGTAACATATACTTATCCGGAAGCCGTGCGTCCATGCTGTTTTTTTATGCAAAAATGGGGTAGCTATGTGGATGTATTCCCAGCATGGTTCGCGTGGTATGGGAGCGATGATGGAACTAATTGGACGAAAGCTGTTGAATTACGTAATATACTGCCAGTTAATACGTCTCGTAATAGTTTTTTCATATACTATCCTTGCGATTTCGGCAGTTCACATAAGTATTGGCAATTCAGATGTTATGCGACCTATAGCAATCCAGATAAGATGTCGGCGGCGGCAATTATTCCGATAGTACCAAGTTATCAATATGCAGAATTTGAAACGATAGTACCTAAATTGAGCGCAGATGAGCAATCCGGCTATACTGTTTCAGCAAGTAGTACTACAGACGGCGCAGCCTATAAAATGTATGATGGCGATAGTAATACATATTGCGGGGGCAGTATTAGTGACGGTTCATGGAGTACGACCATCAATATGGGCGAGTCAGTAATTATTCAGGGTATTCAGATGCGTACCACTTCGGATTGGAACCGTATGCCGACAGTTTTCAAAGTTCAGGGTAGTAATGATGGTGAAGCGTGGACTGATATATCAACACAAACTCCGGGAAGTAATTTTTGGGAACAAAACACCAATCATGTGTCAGGAAGTTTTGAATTTGATAACGATACTGCCTACCAATATTATCGTTTATACGTAACCGCGACAGCGCAAGGTACTTATGTGCGTATATGCGATCTTGGTTGGACTACGAAGATTAGAGGTAATCCTATCGACTATTACACGGAAGAATATGAAGTACCTATAATGAGGAGCAATTCTCAAGACGGTTTCGTATGTGGTGCAGATTCTACTTTAAGCAGCAATTATCCAGCTTGGCACGCTTTTGACCGTAATGGGAACGATGCATGGGTGAGTAGTAACGGATCGGAATCAGATAGGCACTGGATTAAAATAGGGAATACCAACAGTGAAGGAACTATCAGTGGCAATCACGTGTATTTAGTGTTTCATTCAGTGTTATATGCTAAAAATTTTACGATACAAGCGAGCAACGATGAGTTAGTATGGGTTGATATACATTCTGTAACTGGTAATACTAATCAATTCGTTCATATTGATTTAGATCAGACTTATACATATAAATTTTGGAGTTTACTATGCGAGTTAGGCAACTCAAGCAGAATAGAAGTATTTGTATACGATATAACTACACGTACATTCTATAACAGTTAGGAGGTTTTATGAGTATAAAAGATTTATTCATTAGCCCGAAAATAAAGGGCATTGTGGCGATTAGTGCGGCAGTTGTTATGTATTTCACGCCTGATGAAGTCGACCACATCATAGAAGGCTTATTATCCGTTTTTGGTATTTCAACTTTAGTTATTGGAGAAAAGGAGGAGAAGAAATGAAACACGTAGTTTTACTGGGCAGCATATTAAGTGGATTAGCAATCGGGATGAATCCGATAGAAAACGCAGAAAACAAGCAAGTTGCAAGTAATCCAATTGTGATACAACAGCCGGAGGTAACGAATGCGTATATACCGCAACACTATGACCACACAGAAGAGTTTCACCGTGAGAGCGTGTGTTGTTTTCGGTTTCGTAGGTGGATATTGCAACCTATTAGCGTGGTAGTTCAATTAGTATCGGGTGGCTTAATAGCAGGCGCGCAGTATTGCATAAAAGACGCTCCGAAGCGTGCAGCCGATTTGAACGCTTGGGGATTAGGTACTGGGGTTGCCGCCTTGGTGATTAATATGCTTTTATTGAGAGTTGACAATAAACTTGAGGATATGGATAAATATATAATGCAAAGAAGAAACAGCAACGAACAATAACTAACTATAAGCCCCGGAAGGTGTGGGGCTTTATGATCATATTTATTATTTAATCTCATATGAGGAGATCTCATAAATGAAATTTAAGAGAAACATAGATAAAATCTAGTTTGTATGATAATTATATTATGGTTGATTGAAGGGAGCAAGAAAATTATGGAAGGAAAAAAAGTGCTTGTATCATTAACAGACGAAGACGTGCATTGTTTTTTACAAGCAATTAGCGTTCAGACGGTAAAGCTAGAAAATTACTTGGATAGGATATCGAATGATATTAAGGTGATTAAAGAGGCTATAAAAACAGAGTTAGCACATAGAGAACAGGAAAAACTCGATTTACCGTTTAATCCGATATTGTTAAGAAAAATAGAAAATTGTGGATTGAGTGTGCGATCCACTAATGCACTTCTTAATAACAATATTTTATATATTGGAGATTTAGTGCATCAATCGCAAAGATCATTATTAGCAATACCATTTTTAGGCAGGAAAAGCCTAAATGAAATTAAATGGCTACTATATAATATGGGTTTGGATTTAGAAATGCATATTCCAGACTGGAATCCGGAAACTTTAGCAAAGATCAATCAGAAAATAAAATCGAATGTTTCTAATCTTGTTTTAGAAAATCGGTAAAATGACCATAAATATAAAATAGCCCTCTCGGGTAGAGGGCGAAGTTACGGTTTTTTTATTCCTGAAAGGAAATAGAAAATTATGTTCGTATTATTGTACCAAAACGCCAGTGGTTTTTAAAACAGTTTCTAAAGTTGGAACATCTCGAATGATATAATATTGAATATCATTTTTTTCAGACCATATTTGGAACATTTTTTGAAATTCCGATTGACGGCCTTTTTTTGTTTTGAGTTCGATAAAAAGTGTTTTATCGTGAGTCACTATAATAAAATCAGGCGCGCCGGGAATCATTCCTAATTGTTTCTTTTTCATTATTCGAAGCATATCACGTTTAGTTTTTGAAACGGACTCATTTGGCACGTGAAAGAACACGCCCTTAAGTTTACCCTCAAGGACGTTGATTTTAAGATAAATAGCTATCTCATTGGTTAGTTTATCTTCACCAGTATACCTACCAGATCGTACACCATTTAGCAATTGCAATTCATTTAAAATACTCAAAATGGTATCTCCGAGTCGAGATCACTCATGTTTGGTGTGGCTGGAATGTTTGGAACCGTAGTATCAACTTTATTATTCATAACAAGGACTACAGACGCTTGCACATAATATCGTGTAGACTTTTCACCCGTTTTCTTTTCATATTGCCTCGAACGTAATTTACCTTGTACATATACGAGAGTACCTTTAGTGATATTCTCAATTTGGAATTGCGCAGGATTGAAAAACGTAATATCCGTCCAGTCTGTTACAGATTGCTTTTCACCGTTTTTGGTGTACGTCTCAGTGGTTGCAACAGAGAAGTTCAAAACACCTTTACCGTCTTGAGTTTTACGCAACTCAGGCGCACGCCCTACATGGCCTATTAATATAACTTGGTTTATCATAATTAATCCCCTTTATTTATTTTCTTCTTTAATGGCTTGTAGCCTTTTCATTTTTTGATACATTTGAAATTCTTCATACTTATGACTGTTGCCTCCAAAGATTTTTTCAATGATCACATCTTTCTTTGTTTTCTTTTGCAGCTTTTCAGGTGCTAATTCTCTAATCTTTTTATAGACTGTAGGAACAGACACTTCACAGAAACTGGCTATTTCTTTTATGGAAAGACTATCCTGCGAATTAGGATTATAAGAATTTATTTCACGTTCTAACTTTTTGAGTTTACCCTCCGACAGCATGCGTCCTTTAAATTTGCCTTCTTGTTTTGCTTTTTCAATTCCAAAGCGTTGACGCTCAAGCATCATTTCTCTTTCAAATTCCGCAACGGCGCCGATAACTTGTAACATCATTTTGCCCGTGGCGGTGTGTGTATCGAGTCCGAAATCAAGAATCTTTAATTGAACGTTTTTATTCTCGAGGGTTTTTGTTATCTCGAGAAGATTAGAAACGGTGCGAGCAAGTCGGTCAATTTTTGTGACTATAAACACATCACCAGAGCGAACAAAATCAATCGCCTTTTGTAGTTCGTCACGTTGATATACGGACGACACTTGTTCAAAAAATATTTTCTCACACCCTTCTTTTTGGAGTCGTTCGATTTGCTCGTCTAGTCCTGCATTTTGATGGGTAGTAGAAGTTCTTGCATAACCTACGAGCATTTGTAAATAACCTATTAAATACTCGATTATAATAGCACATTTTATTTAGAAAAACAAGTTGAGTTAACGTCTCGGATTAATGACAGTACCCTGGTCGTTTTTTCTATTGCTTAAGTTTCTATAAAATTATAATATAATTGTAGTATAGAAGCGTAAATAATGGGGCGTTATGCAATTTGAAACGGCTTTTAAATTTGTCCTTAAGCAAGAAGGAGGTTATTCGAATCACCCTAGCGACAAAGGCGGTGAGACTAATTATGGAATCTCAACCCGATTTATTAAGGCGAACGGAATCAAAATAAAAAGCGTTCGAGATATGACGGTGCAACAAGCCAAAGAGATATACCAAATGTATTTTTGGCAGCCGATAAAAGCGGATCAGTTTACAGATGACTTAGTGCAATTATTTTTATTTGATACTGCGGTGAACTGCGGCACTGGAAGAGCTATTGAGTTATTACAGATTGCGTTGAATGCCTGGGCGCCAACTGGGATTGATGGGATAGTCGGACACATCACCATCAATAATTGTAATGCGATGACAGAGACAGGGAAAAATCGTTTATTATTATATGAATTACTTAAGGCTAATCGTATTGGATACTATGAGCATATTATAAGAAACAATGAAAAGTTGAGAGTGTTTCTTAAAGGTTGGATTAATAGAGTATTGGAGTTATTCAATGTTAAGTGAGAAAGAAAAATTAGAAGAGCTGTTATTGGGATTTATTTGTCGCACTGGGGCTTATCCGTTTTATGATGATATGCCTTATGCTTGTTATTTAGAGAGGTTAGCAGAACATGCAAATGTTTTAAAAGTTTCCATTCCAAGTGACGAAAAGAAACTAGGTTTTTTTGTTTATAAACTCTTATTTGATATGCAGCATAGAGAATTGATCCAAATAAATGACTATAACGGTTTTACTGCCAAAAGAGATTGCGTTGATTTATCAATTACAGAGTTTGAGATTATGGAAGAAGTTATTCAAGGAATGATCGAAGATGAGCGCGATTTTTGCGGCTGGAAATGCAAGTAAAATAGAGTTATTTTATGGAATACACAAAGCCTAAAACTACGAAGCTAGAAGAGATTTTATTATATTTCATTTGCAGAGCTGGGGTGTACCCGTTCGATAAAATGGGAGTTGCCCCTTATGTTGCTTTTTTAAGAAAAGTTCGAGAGGCTAATATCGAGGGCGTGTCTATTCCCGAAGATGAAGAGGGAGTATTGGAACTAGTCGATAATTTAATCATGTCATTAGTTGATAAAGGATTGGTAGTTATTGGAGACGGTGAGTACCTTGTGCCATTTAGAGACTTTGACGCTACAAAAATATCGTTCAAAGACGCGCAGAAAATCGCACTTATAACAAATTGTCTTACAAATAGCGATTGGGCTTACTATAGCGGTATTGCTTGGGCGATGACACAGGAAAACGTGTAAATGATGACACTTTTTCGACCGTATTTTGTGAATTGTGATACACTTTTCAGACCGTTTATTATGCAGTTTTCTACACTTTTTAGACGGACTTTTGGGAGTTCAAAGTCCATTTTTGGCACGACTTTTAAAAAGTTAGAAATGTGCTGCAAAGTGATTTTTTCACTTTCGCGGGCTTTATTTTTATATTTTCGCGGCAATCGATTTTTATATGATCGATCATTTTTTAATTTTGATATTTATATGATGAGGGATTTATGTTTTATGTAAAAAAAAGATTAGAAATTAGTGGAGCGCATCAATTATCACTAGGATATCAAAGTAAATGTGAAAATCTGCACGGACACAATTGGATAATCGAGATTTATTGTAAAAGCGAAACGCTTAATTTAGATGGTATGGTGATCGATTTTTCGGAGATAAAAAAGCTAATACATGACGCGCTAGATCATAAGAATCTAAACGAAGTTTTTGTGTTCAATCCTACGGCGGAAAATATTGCTAAATGGATATGTTTACGAGTACCACATTGCTACAAAGTATCAGTGCAAGAAACAGAAGGAAACGAGGCTGTATATGTAGTAGAATAGAGTAGCAATGATGGGGGTTAATAATGATCAATTTAGAAAAGTTAGAACAGGCAGGGCGTTTAATTATTGAGGGCATTGGAGAAAATCCAGATCGTGAAGGACTAATCGACACGCCGCGCAGATTTGCAAAAATGATGGAAGAACAATGTAGATATACATCAATCTCAAATAAAGAGATTGCAGAAAAAAATAATAAATGTTTTTATTGCGATAACGATAATATGGTTATTGTAAAGAACATTGAAGTATTTTCGCGCTGCGAACATCATTTAGCATTGATGTATAACATGCGTATATCAGTTGGCTATATTCCATGCGATAAAGTGATTGGATTATCAAAGATCGCAAGAATTGCAGACAGTGTGTGTAGGAGATTACAAATACAAGAGCGGATTGGTAAAGATATTTTTGAAATATTATCGGATATACTAGAAACGAGCGATATTATTATATTAATTGAGGCGGAGCATTCTTGTATGACGGCAAGAGGAATATCGAAGCCGGGAACGATCACCAAAACGATAACCGCAGGAGGTGTTTTTAGCGCTCCAGCATTGAAGAAAAAAGAGGAATTTTTAGCGGCTATTAGGGGAAATTAGATTATGAAACAAAACTTAGAATTTGAATACGTTGAGGCTAAAAAGCTAGTGCCATATGTTAGGAATGCCAAGACGCATTCTGAAACGCAAATTAAAAAGATAATGGGAAGTATAACGGAATTTGGCTTTATTGCTCCGATCATTATTGATAAGGATAATAATGTATTAGCAGGACACGGGCGGTTACTGGCGGCGGATAGATTAGGGCTGGAGAAAGTGCCTTGTGTAAGAGAAGATCACTTAACGGAAACGCAACGTAAGGCGTACATTTTGGCAGACAATCGAATCGGAGAGCTGGCGGGTTGGGATGATGAACTACTCAAGGTTGAATTAGAAGAGTTGAAAGTCGATGATTTCGATTTGGATATACTTGGATTCGAAAACTTCAATTTCAATATTCCTACAGTACTCAGTGATTTAGAAGAGGGAGCTTTTCTTGAAAAATTTGAGAAAGAAAGTGAAATATTTTCTATTACTTTTCATTTCCCTAAAGAAAAAGAAACTGAATTGCTACAAAAACTTAAGGAGATCGGCAAAGATGAAGTCGTTAAAGAAATAATGATTTTTTTAGGAGTAAATTAATGCCAGTATGCGGCTCTCAGTGTATTTTTTGCGATATTCCAGTGAGGATTGACAGTTATAAAGGCTGTTCACATGCTTGTAAATATTGTTTTGTTTATCGAAAATACGATATTTCAAAGATCAAGTTAGGCGATAGTGTACAAAGTATTGCAAACTTTATCCATGGGAAACGAAATGCAACTACTCTGTGGTGCGATTGGAATATCCCTTTACATTGGGGAGGCATGTCGGATCCATTTCAACCATGCGAACGAAAATATAAAAGGTCATTAGAAATACTCAAAGTATTCGCTCAATATCGTTATCCATTTATCGTAAGCACAAAAAGTACATTACCTTTGGAAGAACCATACTACAGCTTACTAAAAAAATGTAATTGTGTTTTTCAATGTTCAATGGTTTGTCCATCATTGAGTAAAATGGAGGCTGGCGCGCCAAATTTCGATGAACGACTTAAAATGATAGAGAAGATATCTAAAATTGTTCCGCGAGCGATCGTGAGGTGCCAACCGTATATAATGGAATTACACAAGGAAATTTTAGATCAGATTCCTCGCATTGCAAAAGCCGGAGTTTATGGGATAACTTATGAGGCAATCAAAATGCAAAAGAAAACTTCTGGCATGATTAAAAATGGTTCAGATTACGTTTATCCTCTCGAAATCTTAAAAAGAAAGTTTTATGAGTTAAAACAGGAATGTCACAAGTATGGTCTTGCATTTTTTTCAGGCGAAAATCGCTTGCGACACATGGGAGATAGTTTGACTTGTTGTGGTTGTGAAGGCGTACCTGGTTTCTATGCAAATAAATACAATCTAAATTATTATGTACATAATCCTAATCAATTAATTAGTACTGAAGCAATGACAAAAAAAAGGACAGCGTTATGTTTCCGATCGATTGAAATGGAGACATATGCAGATAGAGTTTTGGGAAATTCTTCTTTTAAAGAAATTATGGATATTGCTTTCAAAGATAAAAAATTTGTTAGTGATTATATAGGGGACGAAAAGAATTAATGGAATTTGTCGCGACTTTCTTTGTAATTTGGGGATTAATTGGAGCGTATGTTAACGCACAAGGCAAAATACTATTGAGCTATAAAATATGGCTGATTAGTAACGCATTTTTTGTTTGGTACAATTTTGAAATTGATAGTCCTAGTCAGATTTTGAGCAATTTCTGTTATTTCGTTTTCGCCGTAATTGGATATATGAATCACAGAGAAAAGAGTTGACCACGATTAGATTTATAAGATTTTTATAAAAAATCCTTGTGAATCGAAAAAAATCTCTTATCTATATATTAGTGAATATTATAGGGGATTATGAAGATAATAGATGAGATTAGAGATATTGAAGCACATAACAAATATGCAGCAGATTTTTACGATTATGGCTACTGGGAAATCGATGACATTATGTTAGATATGGCCTGGGGAAAGGGCAAGAAAAGAATCGATATTACACCTATTGGTAGAAGATTAAACGAGATATTGAGTTATTGTGTATTAAGAGAATTAAATAAATACGGTTTTACAGATGTGAGCGAAAAGTATTATCAAGAAATACAAGATACTTGTGCCAAGTTTAATACTAGTCGGAAACTAGATGAATTATATGAAGAATTAGAGATTGAAGATCCGTACAAGGAGAAAGAGCCGGAGGATACGTGGAGTAAATATGATTATGATTGGGGAACAGAAAGAGAGTGAAAAGCACTTGTGATATTAGATAATTATATTATATATATAATAACAGAAAGGAACGGGGAAATGAACGAAACGGAAGAGGAAATCAAAGAGAAAATACTACAAGATGTTACAGCTAGTGACGTATTGGAATTTAGGAAGCATCCATATACAAGAAAGGACTTCCCCAAAACGGAACTATTCAATAAGTTATGGTATTCTATTGAAAGGGAATTAAACTGGAGAGAAAAGAAATCAATTGAGGATATGCGCGCCGTACTTGATGAGTTTATGAATGAGGTGCGAGATACGCAGAAACTCAAGGATCTTATTTTTGATTTATGTGATATTGAAGACTTACGAGGGAAAGAGGATATAATTCTTGAGAATATTTGTTTGGATATATTAGGATAGGAGAAATTATATGATAGTAGATGACACATACACGTTTAAGGTTTTTAAAGAAGTAATGGAAACATACGTAAATGCTACAGGCAGCGAACATGGTTTTGTAGAGATGATTGCAAATAATTTAATTTACGTAGTTGAGCATTACGACAGGAAAGATTTATTAAATGAATTGTCGGAGGTTATGGTTAAAGATAGCGTATCCGGAGAAGTCGAGTTCATATTGAAATTGCTAAAAATTATGGCTATTGAACATCGTGAGCAATTATCAGAGGCTGGTAAATCAAGCTGGGATTCAATGATTAAAAAATGTGAAATTGAATTGAAAATATTGCAATTGGAAGAGAATATTGAAGAGCAGGTGGGGTAATGATAAGCAAAATTAAAGGCACAAAAATAGAGCAGCTTATGACAGAGCTAATTATTACAAGTATGGAGATGACGGGGAAAGATCCGGCTACTATATTGAGAGAATGGGGTGACGCAATTAATATCATTGTAAATGATTTAATCGAAAAAAGAGACGCTATCATTGAAATAGATAAGAAAGAGAATCCAAGCAAGCTAGATATTATGACCAAGTATACATTAATGCTTGATATTTTGTTGCACACAAATGAATTGAGACAACAAAGCTTAAAAGAAATTTCAGACGAACTCCAAAAGGCGTACCAAGAAATTGAAGATATGGATAAATAAAAGATAGACTAAATTTAAAGCTAGGGCTTAAATTTGTCCTAATCGCCCCAGTCGGTTAATACCCAGCCCCATGCGGGCGCGTATTCTCCGGGATATGCTTTATCCGCAGGATTAACACGATCCCAAATATTATTACTATCTTTTTTTTCTTGCGGCTGTTGAACTGTTTGAGTCGGCTGTGTCTGTATATTTTCAGAATTAAGCGGTTTATCCATAGAGAAGATAAAACCGCTACTAGTACATAATAGAAGAATAAAACGCTTCATAAAAACCCCGTATAATTACGGGGTTATTGTAACATAAAGTGTTTTCATTTTAACTAATGGAGTATTACAAAGAAGCATATGACTATCATATAACACAACATCCAATTAATTATACTTAAATTTTTTTGTTCTTTCCATGCCTCGAAAATTTCTTTATCTTGTTGCAATATCATAGCCAATCTTTCTTTAGGCTTTAAAGATTTGGCGTTTTCTATAAAATGGCGTTTTTGCAGTGTGAGTATATAGAAGTCCTCGAGAGTGCATAATTCACGACCGCACAATGAATAAAAAAATCTTTTTATATTATGGTATATTTCAAAACAAGTCATATTGCCTCCCACTATTTTTTACAAATAAAAATTGAGCGTCTGTGCCGTTACAGAGAGTATTATAACCGTAGGGCTGTAACGCATTTTCTTTAATGATATTTTCTTTTTCGAGGTACAACGCAACGGAATATTTATCCGTTTGTGCTATCTCGGAGCAAATGAAATTATTTACTCCATAGGCTTGTATTGCGTTGGAAATACGGCGGTGTGTATTGCGGCAATGTTCTCGGAATCGAGTTGCCACATTTCGAGAGGTCATGCCAATGTATTTCTTACCGTTGAATGTATTTAAAATTTTATATATTATATACATTGTTATTTTAATTATCCTAAATAAAATTCAGGCCGTTTTAAAACGGCTTTTTTCTTTCTAATGATTGGCTATACCTATTTTGATAGAACGCATCTGTTTTCTTTTGAAATAACGGCTTTTTCTTCACCTCCACTGTAAATTGTTTTTTTTGTGGTTGCGGTCTTGGTGGTATTGGTTTAGGAGGTGCAGCCTCCTTTATTTTATCGGAAAATGATTTTGTTTTTTTAACTGCAATAATGGCGTTGATAAATTCTTTTTTAAATTCCTCGAAAGTATCAGGGGAAACTTTCATAAGGCCTCCTTTATTCTCAAGAAGCCAATCGATAATGTGTTGAGATAAGGCAGGCTTTTCACCTTTTTCATTAGCAGTATAGTTTTCTATCTCGACAGCCAAAAAACGGCCGTGCATACAGACAAAGAAATCAGGTTTAGAGAACTCGTTGACCTCTGCGCCATAATTTTTTGAATAGAAAACATGGTGAATCGAAAAGAACTTTGTTATTTGTTTTTCAAAAGCCAATTCCTCTTCAGTTTTTTTATAACCTTGCATTATAAACTCCTTATTTTTTTGTTATCTATGGTTAATGTTATTGTTTGTTTGAGTATATTAATCGCAACGCTATCGAATAAGCGTGCGTATTTTTCTATTTTCGATTTGGTATCGATTTTTTGAATAATGATATCATTAAGACAAAAGAACTTATGCTTAAAATGAACATCCATTTCAGATAGTGCATAGGTAAACACATTTTGCTCCGGATTACGAATCCAATCGGAAAGAAACTTTTGAATGATATGGCCAGTCATTGCCTCGTCTAGTGTAGATTTTGCAAGAACTTTCCCTTTAATTATGAGCTGGATATACATGTCCAGTTCGTGGAGTAACGCCACTTTAGTTGGCCCCTCGTCTGATAAAATGACAGCGGTATAAAATATCTCGGATACTTCCGTTTGAGTTAACTTCATAAAATCTCTAATGGCAGCAATCTGCCAATCGTGGAATTTAGATTTACCACGAATTTTATGACACAATAATGAATCGGAAATATTGAGATGTTGAGCAAGTTCACGTTGAGAAACGCGTTTTTTATGCATTATTAATTTCAAGAGATCAGTGTTAGTGTTACTTATAATCATAATACCCCTTCTGGTGAAAGGATAGCACAATGAATTTTTATTTAAAAGACGGGTTTAATATTCAACTGTAAATTATCGGGCGCATAACACATCGACAAAACGGCGCTTGTCCGGGGAACCCAGTTTCACCTGTACGTTGATCGATTACAGGAGGATTTTTCACATCAAAGATTTTACCGTTTAGGACGTGGAGGTGATATTCACGTGGAGTGAGGCCACCGTGTGTGTGTATCCACTCAAATTTTTCAATTCCGGCATCTCGGAATTTTTGCAAATTCAAACTCATATACGCTTTGGATATTTGATCTTCAGCAATGAGATCAGCGCGCCGCAAGGTAGTTTGACCGATTTTATATATACGTTGAGTTAAGTCTTCATGTGAAAGGCC
>JAGBVS010000104.1 GCA_017630195.1 Bacteroidales bacterium
ATCACGGGAAGAAACTATTTTTCTTTCATCCCCCTTAATCCCTAAAATAACTTTAAAATACCCGTTTTTAGCAATAAGCATTTTTGTTCTGCCATCTGCTAAAATACCGGAAGTACCCTTATTGAATAACCAAGTTTCACTCCCATCCGTTGACGGGAAAGACGGGTTGGCACTTAACGGAATACCAAATTTTTCACCGTCCCATCCGTAAAGTTCAACACTCCCTGCCCATTCAATTACTTTAATGTAAATATTGTCAGGTATATTCTGAATTAAATTAAATGGGACAGAAACCGCGCTAAGGTAATTATAAGCCCCTTCCGAAGTAACGGTATTATAAATTTTGTCAGTAATTAAATAACTACCGTCACTTTGTTTTTCATAAAAATACAAAAAACATCGCGCTTCAATATCCGAAAAAGACAGACACAAATTTTTAGGGCATTTAATGAAATTGCTACTTTTATACATTTCACCATAATTAAACTCACCATTATTCATTTTCACTAAATTTGTGAAACTATTATGGGAAATGTCCAACTTATACACATGATTATCTGTATCCGTTAGAATAGACCTATCATTAGTAATCCTGTTATCATAGCCCTGTATAAGATCGTGAACTATGGATTCTGTAATACCATTTTCCACAAAATCTTGCATAATATCGCTAAGTAAGTAATCTTCCATTGATTTTTTTATTTCATAAAGAAAATCACTTCTGATTTTTGCAAGATCATTTGAAAAGTCTACCATTGCTTTTTCTGTTTTTTCTGCAACATCACTTTCCATTTTTTCAAATTCATGCGATATTGTTCCCTGTGCAATGGTCAAATCGTGCGTATATTTTTGAACCCATTCCGAAAGCTGACTTTCAGCATTATAATAATCGTCCATCAACTTACGGAGTTTTGTAAGGGTGATTTTATCTACACCGGAAAGTTCTTTTAAAAGAGAATCTTTCTTTTCTTCCAGAACGTGCAGAAGTTCATGGGTTTTCTTTTCAAGTTTCCGAGAAAGTTCTTTTTCATAAAGAATCATAAGTTACCTCCTTTCAGATATTGTTTCACGTGAAACATTTTACTCGTATTGTTTCACGTGAAACATTATGTATAATTATTCACCGGGAGTTACATCACCGGGAGTTACAAACGCAACGGCATTTGCAAACAGGGAAAGGGAATAGGTCTGCCAGTGATGAAGGATATAATTATCATACAGCCCCTCGCCATTATGAAAATCTTCCATCTGCATCAGATTGTCATACACACGGATAAACGACTTATCACACAGAATGCCCATGCAGTTTGTAGCGGTTCCGAACGTATCTGTAATCAGGGTTCGCTGTTTCAGATCGGTGTACGATACGTTGAACGCATTTGCAAGAAGTTCAACATCAACGTCAACAGAAACGTCGTTTCTGAGAATAAGCACCTGATCTTCAATCGGTGTCCAAGTGATCGCGGGTTTAGGGTCGGTTGCCTTGTTGATATCGTAATAGGAATTGTACTTATCCGACGGGAACGCCATATCCTGACCGACGATACGAACAGCCTTTACAAAATCCTTTGCGGTGTCCTTGTCGGTGATTTCGGAAACTTCAATCTTCTTCACCTTTCCACCTGCAATTGCGCTTGCGAACAGATTCTTCATCAGAATAAATTCATCAAGGTTATCCCCGGAATAAATCGAATTCACAATAGAATTCAGAAGGTCTTCCAGCGCGGTATAGGACTGGAATGCCGTGAAAAGCTGTGCTTTGCTGACAGTTGCCTTGTACTTTCCCTGACGGTTCATTGTGTGATAGATCGCTTTCGTGTCGGGAATTGCACGGGCGAGAAGGTCTGCCCCGGTCGGGTCGTAGGTTGTACCTGTCACCGGGTTTGTCATAATTTCTTCGATGTTCTTTCCAAGGGGCACGGAACCCTTTTTCAGAACGGAAAGAGGGTTGGTGAACGTCTTGTTATGTACAATTGTCATAGCAATCTTGTTCACAAGTGCAGACAGAAATTCATTCTGTGTCGTTTTCATCGACATGATAGCGGAACCAACTTCTGTGATATTGTTCTGCGTTGCCGTGGGTACACGGGTCTGATATTCGGTGCTCGCATTCGCAAGAATGGCGTTAAGCACGTTAACCATATTAGCCATTAGATCAATTCTCCTTTATCATTAAATAATGTATTAAAATCGACGGGTTTGGGGTCGTCGGTTTTATCGGGGTTTGTTTCGGGGTCGGTGTGGTTCTTTTTCTCCGTTTCACCCACTTTAAGAAACAGTTTCATATTGGTGTTACGGAGATTTTCGTTATCCGCTGTGATTTCCGTTACACGGGTATTCGCGGTATCGAGATCGGTATAAACTCCGTCCACATCTTCCGTGATCGCGGTAAGCAGTTCACTTGTTCGCGCTTGATTCTCAGGGGAAACAAGTTTAATAAGTTCCTGTAAATCTTTTTTGACTTCTTCTCTTTTTCTCGGCATG
>JAGBVS010000105.1 GCA_017630195.1 Bacteroidales bacterium
ATGAATTATGAATTATGAATTATGAATTGATAATAGAAATAATAGCTGTTGCAACAGGTTTGCTCAGCGTTTGGTATTCCAAGAAAATCAATGTCTTGGTTTTCCCTATCGGAATAATCAGCGTTTTATTATATGTATTCATTTTCATAAAAAACGGACTGTTCGCCAATGCAGTCATCAACTTCATATATTTCGCAATAAGCGTCTTCGGATGGTGGAACTGGAAAAGACAAAAGTCTAATGATGAAAGTCTAAAGTCGGATGATGAATTAAAAGTCACGACTTTAAACAAGAAAGAATCTGTAATAGTCAGTACAATTTTATTAATGTCATTATTAGCCATATCGATTTTCGCGCCTAAAAGTCTCTCCATAAGATTTGATTATTTTACCAGCGTTTTAGGTCTGATTGCAATGTGGCTAACATCAATAAAAAAAGTAGAAAACTGGATATTTTATTTGGCAGCCGACATCATCTTGATTCCTCTTTGTATTTACAACGAATTATATCTTACAAGTTTACAATATGTTGCATATACAATCTTGGCAATAATGGGTTATATTAACTGGAATAAGGAGGCGAAGAAAAATGTTTAAGATTGCCATCACCGGACCAGAGTCAACAGGAAAATCCACGCTTGCCAAGAAATTAGCAAAGCATTTCAACACAGATTTTATCCCTGAATATTCAAGGACTTATCTCGAAAACTTCGAAGGTCAATATACAGAAAACGATGTCGTTGAGATTGCAAAAGGACAATATAACCTCATTTTGGAAGAAGAGAAAAAAAAACCTGAGATTCTCATCGCCGATACCGAAACAATAGTATGCAAAATATGGGTTGAATATGTCTTCAAACATTCAAACGAGACAATAGACGAAATATTAAAACAGCAGGACTTCGACCTTTATCTTCTCTGCGACATTGACTTGCCTTGGGTTTATGACCCTTTGAGAGAAAATCCTAATATAGAAGAACGCAAGGAACTTTTTGAGATTTATAAAAATACTTTAACAAAAATGAACGTTCCTTTCGGAATAGTGAGAGGCGACAATGAAGAAAGAGTTAATAATTCTTTAGAAATAATAAAACAATATCGTCATGAATAAAGAAAGAAAACACATAGTTTTTTTGGCACGCTGGTATCCGCATCGCTACGACCCTATGTTTGGTCTGTTCGTGCAACGTCATGCCGAGGCAGCCGCTTTGTTCAACGATATTACCGTTGTTTATTGTCATGCTTATGAAAGACTACAAGACTACAAGACTACAAGACTACAAGCAAAGAAATTCGAAATCGTAAGGACTAACGAAAATAATGTCGATACGATTCGTGTTTATTATAACAAGCCAAAAAACAAAATCTTATCTTTGATTCGTTTCTATCGTGCCAATATGAAGGCGTTGAAGTTATGTAAAAAAACTGACTTGATTCACGTTCATATCTTGACACGCTTGGGCGTCATCGCTTGGATTCAAAAGAAACTTCATAAGACACCTTATATCATTACAGAACATTGGTCGAGGTATTTGCCAGGCAACGACTTCGGCGGATTCTTGAGAAAATTGTTTACTAAGATTGTAGTCCGTAATGCAGAGACCGTCACC
>JAGBVS010000015.1 GCA_017630195.1 Bacteroidales bacterium
AGCGGCGTTGTCGTCAATTGGACACCGGTATTGAGAGAAGGACTTCATGTTGACCCACTCAATATCATGGCAAAATGCGTCGTCGATGGCACAGGTCACGACAGCGAAATGTGTAAGACGGTAGCACGCAAGAATGGAATACGTCTCGCTACCGATACCGGCGATGTTATTGGCGAGCGCTCTTTAGACGTAGTGACAGGCGAGAATGAAGTCGTGAACGGAACCAAGGAGATTTATCCTGGACTCTACGTCTGCGGTATGGCAGCATCAGCCGTCAGCGGCACACCACGCATGGGACCAATCTTCGGCGGAATGCTGATGTCGGGAAAGAAAGTAGCAGACCTTATTATTGGCAAATGATAAATGACAAAAGATTAATGACTAGTGACAAAAGGCTAATGGCGAATGGCAAAAGTTCTTTTGTCTTTAGTCTTTAGACTTGAAAAAATGAAACTAATTGCAATAACGAAACCGTATTGTGAAAATGACGAGGCTGCTTTCATCAGGAGACTGTTTGAGAGCGGCTTCGACATTGTTCATCTGCGAAAGCCAGAAGCAGATATAAATTATTGTCGTGCTCTTTTAGAACAACTTACGGAAGAAGAACGAACGAAAATCATTGTCCACGACTATCATATTTTGTATGAAGAATTTTCTTTGAAAGGTATTCATATAAATAAAAATGTCACGACATTGCCAAAGGATTATCAAGGATTTAAGACCCGTTCGTGTCATTCTTTAGAAGAAGTTGAGATGTATAAAAACCATTTTGATTATGTCTTTCTCAGTCCCATTTTCGACAGCATTTCTAAGGCAGGATATAAGTCGGCATTTACAGAAGAGATGCTGAAAGAAGCAAGTGATAAAGGCATCATCGATGAGAAAGTCGTAGCCTTAGGCGGCGTCACCTTTGACAAAATACCATATTTAAAAGAGTTGAATTTCGGTGGAGCAGCGATGATGGGGAGCTTGGTTGGAAATTAGGAATGATGAGTTAGGAGTCGCTATAATCTTCAATTCCTCAATTCTTGAAATCCTGAAATCCCAAACCGCAGAGAGCTTTTTATGTTTCTCTTTTTTGCGGTAAAAAAGAGAAAGGAAATAAATTATTATGGATTTCCCTCCTTAATATTTGTTTTAATCTTATTTATTTCCTTGATTAACTGAGATTTTGTTGGAAGATATAATTGATATTCGTTAGCCAAGATTGTTTTGTTATCTTCAGGAAGAGTCATCTTTACAACAGTATCGTTTTTGGATGTACCTAGTAAGATGCCGATTGTTGGATTCTCTTCTGGCAGTTTCTCACATCTGTCGTAGTAGTTTACATACATCTGCAATTGTCCTAAATCTTGATGAGACAATTTGTCGTTCTTCAATTCGACAATTACAAAGCAACGTAATAGACGATTATAGAAAACCAAGTCTATGAAGAATTCATCGTCTTCGAGCAAAATTCTCTTCTGTCGAGCTACGAAAGAAAAACCATTCCCCATCTCCAAGAGAAAATCAGCGATATGGGAGATAATCGCATTTTCCAAATCTTTTTCGTAATATTCAGCTTTACGTTCTAAGCCTAAGAATTCCAATACCATCGGTTCTTTTATGATTTCCTGTGGCGTTTGAGGAATCCGTTCTTTTCGAGCGATAGCCAAAACACTTTCTTTATCGTTGCTTAGCAACAGCCGCTCATAAAGTTGAGAATTGATTTGTCTTTCTGTCTCTCTGCCGTTCCATCCGTTGTTGACAGATTCCAATTCGTAATACTCTCTTTTGTCAGGGTCATCTATCTGTATAAGTTTTCGATATTGAGTCCAGTTCAATTGCGAACGCAGTGCGTTCGCAATTGGGTAAATTCTATAAAATTGTCGGCTTTGCTCCAACGTCCTAACAGAGAATCCGCTGCCATATTCTGGAATTAAATTATTAGCAAGATTCTTAATCAGATAAGAACCATAATCAGCTCTATCTTTCCCTTCTTGTTCCTCTTCGAAGATTCGTTTGCCGATGTTCCAATACATTTGCACACGACAAAAATCAACGCTTCTGACGGCATTCTGCCGAGCATTATCGATTATGACTTTTACATCATCAATGAAATTACTATTGATAGGATTATTGTTTTTCTTTTCCATGATTTATAAATTTTGGTTCCACAAAGCTACAACCGTCTCATCCTTTTGTCAAGCGATTGCAAAGGAAATGTTTTGGTTTTAACAATTATTAACATAAAAGCAGTGAAATATTAAGAAATTATGTTAAGGATTTTTAGGAAGACAACAGTCAACAGTCAACAGACTTTGGATTTAAAGAATAATCTTTATTTATGGCGTCAATCCCTGCCGCCTCGGAGAAATAGCGTTAAGAAATTATGAGACTGGAGCGTTAAGAACAAAAAGCTGTCTGAGCGCAGCGAGTTCTTTTTGTTTAGCGAAAGAATCATAATTTTAGCATATTTCTCCGCAGCGGCGAGCTTTTTCTGTTTCTCTTTTTTGCGGTAAAAAAGAGAAAGGAGGTTTTTTAAAGTCAATAAGACCACAAGACTACAAGACCACAAGTTTTAGTTAGGAGCTAGAAATGAAATTTAATTTCCTCGGTTCCTTAGTTCCTTAGACCCTCAATTCCTCAGTTCCGTGTTAATCAGATTAACGACAACCTTAACCATGACGTCTTTCTCTTCAGGACGACTTTCAGCAATCATCAGAGTGATAGCGACTAAAGTGCCATTGCTGATTCTTTTGGAACCATCAGAATTATATAAAATGCCATTATTCTGCATAAACCAAAGAAATAAAGTCGCTGCAATACGTTTGTTGCCATCGCTAAAAGAATGGTTCTTCGTTACTAAATAAAGTAACATTGCTGCTTTCTCTTCAACGGAAGGATAGAGGTCGATGCCGTCGAAAGTCTGATAAATCTGTCCGATAGAACTTTTGAAAGAATCGTCTTTTTCATTTCCAAACAACCAGCTGCCGCCGAACTTTTCTTTAAGATTCTGAATAGTTAGAATAGCATTGTCGTAAGTAGCGATGAATTTATTTTCATAAGTCGTTTTCTCGATTTTAAGTTTCTGATAATCATATCTGTCGAGAGTGTCTAAAGCATAAGTGTAATCTGTCACTACATTTATCAAATCCAGATTTTCTTTGTTTGACAATTCTGGTTGCGAACTAATTGTGCGACCGAGAATACGAACTAATTGAGAAAGCTCTTCATATTTCCGTTGAGTTATTTTATCATTGATAGCATAACCTTTTATCAGATATTCTTTAAGAATTTTATTAGCCCAAATCCTGAATTGAGTGCCACGTTTGGAATTAACTCTATAACCAACAGATATAATCATATCTAGATTATAATAAGGTATTTTTCGAGTGACTTTTCTGAAACCTTCATCTTTAACCTGTGCAAAAAATGCACAAGTTGATTTTTTATCAAGTTCTTCTGTTCTATAGATGTTCTTAATATGTCTAGATATAGAAGTTCTATCTGTTTTAAACAACTCCGACATTTGTTGTTGTGACAACCAAACAGTTTCTCCTTGAAGATTTACGTTAATTCTGGTGTTGCCATTTTCCGATTGATAGATGATAATATCACCACTGTGATTTGTAATGTTTTTCATAATATCATGGTATTTTAAAATTTTGGATTCTCATCTGCAAATCTACAATGCTATAATCCTTTTGTCAAGCGTTTGCAAAGGAAATATTTCGGTTTTAACAATTTTTAACATAAAATCAGTGAAATATTAAGAAATGATGTTAAGGATTGTTAAGATTGAATGTAGAGATGTATCAAAATTCGCAGAATTTTGCTGCGTCTCATGAAATTAAGGTTATCCCCAACGTAGAGACGTATCAATTACACAAAAAAAATAAACAATATGTAATTGCTGCGTCTCTCAAATAATTTCATCGATTTTGAGACGCAGCAATGATATGGTTAAAAAAGATTACGATTTGTTATATTTCATTTCTGCAACCATATCATTGATACGTCTCTACCGTGTGATGATAGGATAATATTCATCATCTTTCCAATTGATGACATTGTTTTTAATATAATTATCAATGTTGTTTAATTCATTATAATCTCTTATTATTCTGTCGTGAAATCTTGTTTGCCATGCAAAATGAATGTCGTTTTTCAATGCATATCTTGTGATAGAAGATTTGTATTTTGACAAGACAAGAGACATGCGACCACGTTTTTTACCTATCATGCTCATCTTTTCATTTATATCAGTGTCATCTCTTATTATGTCATTATTGTTATTGATACATTTTGTACAGACCACGCTAATGATTAAATGTACATGATTTGGCATTACAATATGAGATAATATCTGTGCGTCATCATATAAAGCATTGATTTTATCAACATAAGAGTCTGCAAAAAGACCTATTTCAGACAATGTCATTTTACCTTCGTGAATCTCTCCGAAAAAATATTCTCTATTTTTGGTACATATTGTAATGAAATAGTATCCATGATTATAATCATGCCAATAAGCCCTTGCAGAAGGAATCCTATATTTGTTTTTAAAAAGGTCATCATTCATAAATTTAATTTTGGTTTGTTCTTAATGTAGAGACGTATCAAAATTCGCAGAATTTTGCTGCGTCTCAGGAAATGACAATGCAAATCCAATGTAGAGACGTATCAATTACACCTAAAAAATAAACAATATGTAATTGCTGCGTCTCAGGAAATTGATATTATTTCAAATGTAATTGCTGCGTCTCTCAAATAATTTCATCGTTTTTGAGACGCAGCAATGATATGGTTAAAAAAGAATTATGATTTGTTGTATTTCATTTCTGCAACCATATCATTGATACGTCTCTACCTTGGTTCCACAAAATTACAATTACATCATCCTTTTGTCAAGCAATTGCAAAGGAAATATTTCGCTTTTAACAATTTTTAACATAAAATCATGGAAATATTAAGAAATGATGTTAATGTTTATTAAGATTGAATGTAGAAACGTATCAAAATTCGCAGAATTTTGCTGCGTCTCAAAGAATTTGATATTGTCCCATTGTAGAGACGTATCAATTACACCTAAAAA
>JAGBVS010000106.1 GCA_017630195.1 Bacteroidales bacterium
AAAGCGAAGATTTTTCTTTATACTTTTGCAATGAAGGAGGTTGATGATGAAAGAAGATAATAAAATTATTCTTTATCAGGATGATAACGAAATAACGAGAGTATCAGTGAGATTCGCTGATGAAGATTTATGGCTGACACAGGACCAATTAGCTGAAATTTATTGCACAACGCAACAGAATATCAGTCAGCATATTGATAACATTTATAAGGATGGAGAATTGTCTCTGGTGGCAACTCACAAGAAATTCTTGTTAGTTCGTCAGGAAGGAAATCGTCAAGTTAAAAGAGATATCGCTCATTATAATCTCGATATGATTATTGCTTTGGGTTATCGTGTTCAATCTCAAGTTGCTACACGTTTTAGACGCTGGGCCACTGAACGACTTCATGAGTATATCCAGAAAGGGTTCGCAATGGACGATGAACGCTTGAAGCAAGGAGGGAATCGCTATTTCAGAGAATTGCTGCAACGTATCAGAGATATTCGTAGTAGTGAGAGAAATTTTTATCAACAAGTGACCGACATCTATGCTACTTCCACAGATTATGACCCTCGCAGTGAAATGACGAAGATGTTTTTTGCGACAGTACAAAATAAGTTGCATTACGCAGTTCATGAAAATACTGCTGCAGAGGTGATTTATAATCGTGTTGATAACGAAAAACCTTTCGTAGGAATGACAAATTTTAAAGGTAATTATGTCACTAAAGACGATGTTAAAATTGCCAAGAATTATCTTTCTGAAATAGAACTCCAACGACTTAATCTTCTCGTATCAGGTTTCTTGGATTTTGCTGAATTCCAGGCCTTGGAAATGAATCCTATGACAATGAAAGACTGGATTGACGCTCTCGATAATCAGATTATTGCACATAAACGTAAAGTATTGATTGGTAAAGGTAATATATCACATCAGCAGGCGATAGAAAAAGCAGAGAAAGAGTTTGAGATATATCGTAAACGCGAAATGGAAATGCTCGAAAGCGACTTTGATAAAGAGATGAAAAAATATTTGAGTAATTCTTGATTGATAAATTGCAGAACTATCAATTCAAAAGAGAATCCATTGTGCAAAATAGTAGAGAAATTGCCATTGAACTAAGGCTGTTTGCTGTTGAACTTTTTTAAATAGCCGTGAGCTTTGAGCTATGAGCCTTGAGCCTTCGGCTGTCAACGGACAACAGACTTTTGTTTTTAATCGAATTTTTGTTCTTGGTAATAACTCCTGCCGCCTCGGAGAAATCGCGTTAAGAAATTATGAGTCTGAAGCGTTAAGAACAAAAAGCTGTCTAAGCGCAGCGAGTTCTTTTTGTTTAGCGAAAGAATCATAATTTTAGCGTATTTATCCGCAGCGGCGAGCTTTTTCTGTTTCTCTTTTTTGCGGGAAAAAAGAGAAAGGGAATAAATTCAAAAACGAAATCCATTGTGTAAAATAGGAGAGAACATAACCATTGAACGAAGGCTTTTGGCTGTTGAACATTTTTTAAGTCAACAAGACCACAAGACTACAAGACCACAAGTAAGAAGACTTTAGGTTTTAATCAAATCGTTGTTCTTGGCAGTAACTCCTGCCGCCTCGGATAAATAGCGTTAAGAAATTATGAGTCTGAAGCGTTAAGAACAAAAAGCTGTTTGAGCGCAGCGAGTTCTTTTTGTTTAGCGAAAGAATCATAATTTTAGCGTATTTATCCGCAGCGGCGAGCTTTTTCTGTTTCTCTTTTTTGCGGTAAAAA
>JAGBVS010000107.1 GCA_017630195.1 Bacteroidales bacterium
AATGCAGGAAGTGGTGTAATCCAATCCTTCGAACAGGTCATCTACATTCAAATCCCTACAGACCTCTTCCGGAAGTATGGAATCTGGATGGATGTTGCTGATCCAATGGTGGTATGTGCTTTTATCGGTTATGTTCATAATATCTAGAGTTTTATGGGTATTATATCCAACATTCAATCTGCTTTTTCTTTGTATTTAGATAGATGGCAGAAAAACGTTTGAAAAAAGGCAATCCAATGAGCCTTTTGGAGGATAAATCTGTAAATGTAATGTTTTTGAAAAGTTTTTCATTGATATATGATTCATTCATTTCATAACGGTTCAATATTTGGGTGATGTTAATCATATTGTAGCAAGTATCTGTGCCGATAATGGGAAGTCCCATTAGTGCCAATTCCTTTTGAGGTAAAGTAAAGTCGCTCCGTGTATAACCGGTATCTATCAGCATATCTTTCAATTTGATTGTTCCTATTGCTATATCTGTGTAATAGAGATTATTCCTTTTGTAATATGCAAGAACAAAATCAGCATCTTCGTTCGGAGTATAATTGCTGCAAATCTGATGTTTGTCAAAATCAATCCACCAACAGAAGCGGTCAATGATGTCTGTTCCCCAAATTCCGTTTGTGTCTCCAATTTGTACATTAGAGGGTAATAAAACAACAGAGTGAAAACAATTTTCAATTCCTCCAATGTTTGTCTTGAAGGAATAATAGCGTTTCATACTGTATTCTTCGGAAAATACATCCTTAGCCTTTATGTCGGAGATATGGAAAAAGGAACTTGGGATAGTGTCAGAATATAATATGGTTTCGTTGGCACCTGTGTCAAAAATGAAGGACATATCGTCTTTGCATTTTAAAATCAGAAGATCTTTATCTATAAAATTTGTGTCAATGATTTGTTTTGTTTTTAGAAAACAACATACAATGAGGATACTGATAATACTCGCTAATAATAGGAATTTCTTCATTCTCAGATTGCTTTTAATGTTACCATACTCTTTTATTCTTCACTTCTGAACTCCAGAATATCCCCCGGTTGGCAATCCAGTTCCCGGCAGATGGCTTCGAGGGTAGAGAAGCGCACAGCCTTGGCCTTCCCCGTCTTCAGGATGGAGAGGTTGGCGGGAGTGAGGTCAATGCGTTCGGCCAGCTCTCCTAGCGAAATCTTTCGTTTCGCCATCATCACGTCAAGGTTTACTATAATGGGCATAGGCTAAAGTTTTAATGTTTTGCCCCATTTGGTTTGTTTGAACTTTCTATAATAGAAAATCATTAAACCGACACAGAGGGTTATATTAAGTAATGTGCTTTTTATATTAAAGAATAAAAAGCATAATGTCCATATTATTGTAGCCAAAATGATTGTAATTATGCATCCAAGGACAAATATTAAGGAGGCTTTTAATGTTTCTTTATTCATAATTCTCATTCATTTAGATGGTTAGGTCTTGTTCTTTTTTCATCTTTTCGAGTTCTTTTGTCAGCCATTGACAACAGATATATAAAATAAAACCTATGACAAATAAGAACCAGTCCTTATCTATTATGCTTGTAGCCAATAACGCAATGTTAAGTGCTTTTACTACCATACATATACTTATTAGGATTGTTGCGTTTTTTCTTTTCATAATTCTTGTTGTTTTTATTAGATAGTTAGGTCTTGTTCTTCTTTCATCTTCACACCGAACTTGAATACGCATCCGATAAATAAAAAGAAGAGACCGATTAGGATGTAAATGGTATGCCCATGGCCAGTTATTTCAATTGGAGAAAAAGCGGAAAGTACTCCTAAT
>JAGBVS010000108.1 GCA_017630195.1 Bacteroidales bacterium
GCGCATCTCGATTGTTATCGCACAGAAAACCATATGCTTTCAATTGGCAAAAAACGAGATGTGAGTTCGTTTAGAGGATATGGCACATATAGACATAATATGGAGTTAAAGAAAGCAGGAGATTCTGGGCTCACAGAAGAATTGATAAAGACAGGCAGAATAGGTAAGGTGTTCTCGGATGTTCCATCTTCTGCAATCAGGTGCTCCATATTCAAGAATATGACAAGCAAAAACATCACCACGATAGATCATATATATATGCAAGGAATGTATGAATACGAAGAATCTTTCAATGCTTTCAATTGGCAGATAACCGCCGAAACAGATACAATTAATAATTATGTCTGTCAGAAAGCGATATGCGATTTCGGAGGTCGTACTTGGGAAGCATGGTTCACATCGGAACTTCCTTTCAGCGACGGACCTTATAAATTCTGCAATCTGCCAGGTCTCATCTTAAATGTTGCAGACACAGAAAATCATTATTCATGGAAATTCCTTTCAATAGAAAGGCCTTCAGAACTAATGATGGTTTATGAAGTCATCAACGACAGAATACAGACCACTAAGGAAGGATTCTTCAAATTGCAGAAAAGGTACAAAGTGTCGCACACGATAGGAGACGCCACAACAAACAACGACTTCGTGAAAAAAGCTGTCGAATACGAAAGGGCTAAGAATAATCCTATAGAACGGTTTTAATTAGGAGTGTTGTAGAGACGCGTCAACAATACATATGAAATAAAAAATAGATTGTTGACACGTCTAAAGAATGAAAATGAACTCTGCGTTCCTTTGCGTCTCTGCGAGAGAAATACATCCCAAAGTCTGTTGACTATTAACAAAAAACGTTAAAATATTTTATGATTTTTTCTCTTGACAAAAGTATTTTGAGAATGTAAATTTGTGGAAGAAAAAACTAGTAATTTATGAAAACAAAAAAATTAGAAGCTGTAGGTTATAAGATTGAATTGCAAAGTCAACAATCGGGTGATTACATTTCATTAACGGATATCGCTAAATATAAGACAAAAGAGAATCCAGGATATGTTATACAAAACTGGATGAGGAACAGAAATACGGTAAGATTTCTAGGGTTATGGGAAAGTCTGCATAACACACAGTTTAATTACCTCGAATTCGAGGCAATTGAAAAAGAATCTGGATTGAATAGTACCTGGAAAGTATGAATTCGGAATTGATAAAAACTGGCAAATCTCAATCGGAGAGAGCTCTATACTTGAATAAAATGGCAATCGAACAATTGACGGTATTATATAAATACGATAATAAATTATTAAACGAATTTAATGAATAAGCATTGAGCTAATAATTTCAGTTTTTTATTAACCAAAAAAAGAATTAATATGATTACGAAAAATCAGAAAGTAAAGGGTTCGGTAATCAAGGTATTACTGACTCTTCCGGTATTTGCATTGTTGATTTTGCTTAATACTCAATGTGATAACACAAAACCTAATGAGGAGAAAAAAGTAGCTCAAGTTGTTGAAAATAATTCTGAAGAGACACAATCCAATCTGACTTCGGTACAAAAAGTAGGAAGCCTTGCAGGAACTGTCTATGATGCAGAAACCAAACAGCCACTTGCCGCTAATGTCATATTGGAAAAAGATGAAAACGAATTCTACAACACCACAGCCGACAAGAACGGAAAATATGAATTTATATCTGTTCCAGCTAGTCGTTATAAATTGAAAGCGTTTTATGAAGGATATAATACTGTAACAGAAAAAACCATTTATATCCCTGCCGATAAATTTAGTTCTATAGACATTGATTTAATTGATGGCAAGCGTCATACACGAAAAAATAAAAATTCTTCATCACAGAAAGTCGTTGCAAGTCAAGACTCTATTTACAGAGTCGCTGAAGTGATGCCACAATATCCAGGCGGACCAAATGAGATGATGAAATACATTCAAGAAAACATCAAATATCCTCAATCAGCAAAAGACAACAAAATTGAAGGAAGAGTATTTATTAGCTTTGTCGTTGAGAAAGATGGCAGTATCACTAATGCGGCAGTCATGAGAGGCATTGACAAAGAATGCGATGCAGAAGCATTAAGAGTTGTTGCTTCAATGCCAAGGTGGACACCAGGACAACACAAAGGTGAAGTTGTAAGAACACAATTCACAATTCCTATTTATTATAAGTTATATAATTAAGAAGAAGGCTACTTTAGGGTAGCCTTTTTTATTTTGTATTTAAACATTTTGCAAAGACATTCAAGAAAAATGTTGGCTCATTTTATGTAGTTGGTGATGAACCTCAGCTTCTGATAATAGAAGCTAAAATCTTATCAAAAAAAACTTTGAAAATATCTCATAAATTCAAAAAAAATCCTTAGTTTTGGAAAGATGTTTCAATGTTTTTATTTCGTTGAAAATCAATATTGATAATAGCATGTGATAAAAATAAATCTGCTAAGTTTTCGCAGAATGCTTTTTTATTTTTGCTCAGTTTATTTTATTCAATAAGGAGTTTTTATGTTTTTGATATTCGACACTGAGACCACCGGTCTCCCGCTTGATAAGAATGCGCCCTTGACTAACTTCAACAACTGGCCGCGCATGGTGCAGCTGGCTTGGCAGATTCATGACGCTGACGGTAAGTTCGTCAAGGCTGAGAATCACATCATTAAGCCTGAAGGTTATATCATTCCTATCAACGCATCGATGGTGCACGGTATCAGCACTGAACACGCTCTCAACGTGGGCGAGGACCTGAATCATGTTCTCGATATCTTCACAGAGACACTCAAGACTGTGAAATATGTCGTTGGTCATAATGTGGAATTCGACCTTAACGTGGTGGGCTGCGAATATCTCAGAACCAAAGGCGTCAACCCTTTAGAACAGAAGCTTATGGTTGATACCTGTACTGAAAAGACTGCAAACTTCTGTAAACTCGGCGGCGGTCCTGGCCGTAAGTTCAAGAAACCGAAACTCGCTGAGATTCACCAGCTGCTCTTCAACGAGGGCTTCGATATGGCGCACAACGCCTCGGCTGACGTGGAGGCTACAGCTCGCGTCTTCCTTGAACTAATTCGTATCAAAGTATTGGATAACAATGATATAATTGAAGATAACTCTTTCTTCGATAACTTCTACGCTGCTAATCCTGATGTAATCAAAGCGGCAGGTATCAAGGTGGTTTCTAATGTGGCGGAGGAAGTTAAGCCTGAAGTTAAAGAGACTACAAGACTACAAGACTACAAGACAACAAGTTATACTCCGAATCATTTTACGCATCTTCACGTCCACTCGCATTTCTCAATTTTGGACGGTATGTCGAAGGTGCCGGATCTCATTGACAAATGTACCAAAAACGGCATGTATTCCATGGCTCTTACCGACCATGGTAATATGTTTGGTATCAAGGAGTTTGCCGATTCTTCTAATAAATATAACGGTAAGATTAAGGATAAGATTAAGGAACAGGAGAAAATCCTTAAAGATGAGAAATCTACTGATGCTCAGAAAGACGACGCTGCCGTCGAGATTGACCTTCTCAAGAAAAAGATGTTCAAGCCTATCTTCGGCATGGAGGCTTACTGCGCTCCGGTGAGTATCGACAAACGCGACGGCCGCGCAGATAGGGGTTATCACCTTATTATTTTGGCGAAAAACAAACAGGGTTACAAGAGCTTATGTAAGTTGTCTTCAATAGCTTATGTCGATGGTTATTACTACAATCCTCGTATCGACCATTCGCTTCTCGAGCAATATCACGAAGGTCTTATCGTGACTTCGGCTTGTCTCGGCGGCGAGCTTCCTCAGAAGATTATGAATGGCGACATCGAAGGTGCTGAGAAGTCGTTGCATTGGTTCAAGAATCTCTTTGGCGATGATTTCTATATTGAGCTTCAACGTCATAAGACTGACAAACCTAATGCTGATAAAACTACTTTCGAACGTCAGCAGGAAGTGAATAGGGTGCTGATTGAA
>JAGBVS010000109.1 GCA_017630195.1 Bacteroidales bacterium
AACTATTATAGGCTATTGATAATTAAATAACTATATCAATTAATAGTTCGTTCATTTTCAACATAGTTTTTAACGTCAAAATGCACAAATTCAACAGCTATACTTTATGCAATATATACGAAGTTAGTATATACTAACATATCAAGGCTTGAATTATACAGCAAGTTGTGATATAATAATAGTGAGCTTAAAAGCCGAGTAGCTCACGGCAAGGGGTGCGCTACATAGCGCCACACAACAAGCGCTACATAGCGCACACAACAAGCGCTACATAGCGCACACAACATTATATAGCACACTATGTGCGGAAAGTAGGTACTCATATGAAAACTAACACAACAACCCCTGTCAAGGCAAACACAACAACCCCTGTTACATCTACAGCCGATATTGCAAACATGGCTTTACAATCTGCAATGAGTGAATCGGTTGTACCGGCTATGTTCACCGGATATAGCGATTCATTCAAGAACTCATTTAAGCGTATGACAGCCACCACAAGACTTACAGCAAAATTCAACCTTGATTCATGTTATGACTGCTATGTGATGAAAAAAGAACTCACGACAGCCATAACAGACAGCAAGGCAAGGGCTGAAAAGCTTAATGAACTCTATACAGTACTTGGTACTGACAGAACTAAATTTAATCGCTATATAGGCGTTTATGAGCGCATATTATCAAATGACAGTTTGAAAACACTGACTACACACTACAGTATATCAGCACTCATTGAGTTGTCTGTATTACGTGAAAATCAGCTTTACGTGCTGTTTGGACTTGATGAGCGTACATCAAGCAAGAACTATGCAAGCGCATTGAATTTAGAGGTTGCAACCGTTGCAGATATAAAGACAGTTGTCAAGGAAATAAAGTCAATAGAAAATGATATGAACATACATAATGCACTCTCTGCAATGCTGATATATTTTCAGAACAACGGCAAGTATGCACCTACTGTCAATGCAACAGTAAAAGAAGAAAAAGACGGCAAGGACGGCAAGGACGGCAAGGACGGCAAGGACGGCAAGGACGGCAATACAACAACAACTACAACAAACAAGACAGCCGTTGAAGTGCTGTTAACTTTAGGTGAAAAAGCATTTGATAACATAGATGTTAAGGATATAAAGGCACTTGCTGAACTTGTTACAAAAGCACTTACAGCACATACACCAACTATCACAAAATAAGGTGGTGAACTGCTATGAATGAAAATGATAGATACTATCTTGAAAAATACCTTGCTGAAAAGTCTAAAGCAAAACAGACTATGAATAGAATGTTAGATTGTACCGACAATATTCTTGCAATGCTTGAATTCAGTGATAATACAGAACTCAATGACGGTATAAAAGAACAAATTGACATACTAGCTCACCACGTTGCAAGGTATATGGGTTGGATAGAATAATGCTGTTTGAAGTAATCTTCTATGTACTGCTTGCCATACCTATTATTTGTGGTATGGCAATAGCAGTAATCAACACCAAAAAAGCAAATAAGGGTAAATACATGAGTAAAAGGGAATTGCGACAACTTCAATATTTGCTTGAAAAATTTGAGAATCTTGACAGTTGAACATATAAGGTGGTCACATGACCACTTTATTTTGTTCTCAATTCCTACTATTCCTATAGGTTTACAAAACATATAGGTTTAGTAGACTTTAGTGCTTTAAACTGACTATTCCTACGGGAATAGTAGACTTTAGTGCTTTAAACCGACTATTTTTATATGTTTTAGGGGTTTAAAGTTCTACACTTTAAAGCGTCCCCTGACGCTGCGGCGCTATATAGCGCTGACGCTGTGCCCCAAAATTATATGTTTTACGCTGCGCTACATAGCGCTTATAAAAAAGGAGAATTAAAATGGATGAATTAACATTTAATACTTTCATGACATATCTTGATGATTTGAATGGAATTCACATAGCAAGTGAAGACGCTCCGTTCACATGTGATTATGAGGAACTCGATGATGAAATAGCTAAGCTTTCAAATGAATACATAATGTGGGAAAATGTTTTCATTATAAAAAGAATAGTAATGCTCGCGAGCGGGTGCATGGTATTTTGCGATACTGGACGCTCCGCTAAAAGAATTAATGAAGCTATAATAAATATTTCAAATGAAAAAGCAAAGAGACTTATAAAGCCAATACACAGCGATATGAGCGTGTTAATGAAAGGAGAATAATATGAAACTTCAGGTAAAAGACCTTTTAGATACAGCTAATGCAAGAGATATATATGTTACTATTACAGGTGACTGTGCGATTCCGCTTCTTGACTGTGATACTGTTGTAATGGAGTGTACAATTCAGCAGTTATATGCTAATATGAATGATGTAGTCGTAAGTGTAAATGAAGATGAATTCACTAAACTGCGTTATAAAAAAGCTAAAACAGAAATG
>JAGBVS010000110.1 GCA_017630195.1 Bacteroidales bacterium
ATTAACATTATGACAACAGCATTAGTATTAGCTTATGTAGGTATCGCTCTTATGATTGGTTTATGCGGTATCGGTAGTGCCCTCGGCGTAACATACGGTGGTAACGCAACAGTAGGTGCAATGAAAAAGAATGACGAAGCTTTCGGTAACTATTTAGTTTTAAGCGCTATGCCTGGTACACAAGGTTTGTATGGCTTCTTAGGCTTCTTCTTGTTACAAGGTGTTTTATCACCAGACATCGCTATGAACCAAGCTTTAGCAGTTTTCAGCTGCGGTTTGTTCCTCGGCGTTGTTGGTTTAGTATCAGCTATCCGTCAAGGTCAACTTTGCGCTAACGGTATCACAGCTATCGGTAACGGTCACGACGTTTTCGGTAAGACTTTGATCTTAGCAGCTTTCCCTGAATTGTACGCTATCATCGCAGTTGCAGCAACATTCTTGATCTCAGCAGCGATATAATAAGACAACAAGTCCACAAGACTACAAGACTACAAGTAGAGGCGTCATGAAATATGGCGCCTCAATTTTTTATCCTAATCACGAAAGAAAAATCCACGAAACCACACGAATCTTCACGAAATTGTTTTTTAGGTAAAAACATCATCACTCCATCACAGAACAACATCCACGAAACATCTCTAAACTTCACGAAATCGTTTCTCTGTAAAAACCACATTACTCCATCACCCCAACAACTTGTTGTCTTGTTGACTTGTTGTCTTGTAGTCTTTTCCTTTGGGCGTTCCGGCGAAGCCGTCGGGCTTTCCGCTATATCTTTGCTCCCTATGCTCGCAAAGGATGCCGCTCCAATCCCTAACGCTTTGGGAGACGCATTAAATTAGAACCATCCCCCGTAGAGACGTATCAATGATTCCTAATTATTTAAACAAACATTGATGCGTCTCCATATCAATCATTGTTTTCATAAAAGACGCTTCAATGAGTATTTATTTTTATAGGAATCATTGAAACGTCTCTACTTCTTAAATTCTAAAAACCTCTCCCGGTTCTGGTATCACAATATTCTTAAATCCCGCTTTTTTCAGGACTTCACTATATGGCAGCTGTGCCTCGTAGTCACCGTGGACGATGAATACTTTTTTCACCTTTTCAGGATTCTGGCATCTGAGATATTCTTCCATTTCTTTATAGTCGGCGTGACCACTGAAGGCATCTATGCTAAAGACTTCTGCCTTGACGGCGTGAGGCATGCCAAATATAGAAACTTCTTTCTCACCTCTTAAAATTCGAGCGCCGAGTGTGGTAGGAGCGCAGTAACCGATGGCAAGTATAGAATTCTTAGGATTGTCAATATTATTAGCAATATGATGCTTCACCCTACCCGCCTCCATCATACCTGAAGCAGAGATAATGATACAAGGCTCATCTCTCCTATTCAGAGCCTTCGAATGATTCACATTGGTGATATATTTCAGAGTGCCGAAACCGAATGGGTCTTCATCATATTCAAGTACTTCAGCCACATTCTTATTAAACAAATCCAAATGCAGACGGAATATATTTGTCGCATTGACAGCCAAAGGACTATCGACATATACCGGAATGAAAGGCAGTTTCTTCTCATTATAGAAATTATTCAAGATATAAACTATCTCCTGTGTACGTCCGATAGCAAATGAAGGTATGATAAGTTTTCCTTTTTTTTCTACGCATGTATGCTTAATAATTCTTAACAATTCATCTTCCGACAACTGCTTATTCTGATGCAGCCTGTCGCCGTAAGTACTTTCCACGATGAGATAATCGCATTGAGGGAAAGCGTCGGGAGCACGGAGAAGATAATTATTGCTACGTCCAATATCGCCGGTATAACCTATGCGTGTCACCTCTCCAAATTCATCAATTTCGATAGTTGCAGCTGCACTTCCGAGGAGATGTCCCGTATTGGTGAATTTCACCTTTATATTATTGTCGATATGGAACTGACGGTTAAGCGGAACGCTGATAAATAAGTCCATACATTCGCGTGCTTCTTTCTCAGTATAGATAGGGTCAACAGGTTTCAACCCTTGGCGCGCTCTTTTCTTATTGAACCATATTGTATCATTCTCCTGAATAAAGCCGCTGTCGGGCAACATGATAGAGCAAAGATTACGTGTTGCCGCAGTACAAATCACCGAGCCACGGAATCCTCTTTTATAAAAATAAGGTATCAATCCGGAATGGTCAACATGAGCGTGCGTTAAAATGATATGGTCAATCTCCGCAGGGTCAACCATTGTATTTCTGTTTAGTGCGTCAGTCTCAAGACCTTTGCCTTGAAACATTCCACAGTCAAGAAGAATTTTCTTTCCGTGTTTTGTGGTGATGAGATGCTTACTTCCAGTAACCTCTCTCGCTGCTCCGATAAATTTTATTTCCATATCATTTAAATTTAAAAGGCATCCACACAAAATGCAGATGCCTTAGTTATTACTTAATAATGTTAATTTGTCTTGTGATAATTCCAGATTCAGTCTCGATATTCAAGATATAAAGTCCCGAATCATATCCGCTCATATCAATATTGGCTGTTGTATTTTGAACGTTAAACGTTGACATTTTCACACCTAACATATTGTAAACATTAACTTCTTTTACATTCTCTTTTGCGTCAATATATACAATATGTTTTGCCGGATTTGGATATATCATGACATCATCAGAAACATTTTCATTCAAAGATGTTATCTCAACAAGGACGAAATCGTCGGAAGAACCGGCAGCGAGTCCGTATTCCGATTCACAGTCTTCATCAGCATAATATGCTGTCACTTTATAATAATGCAAACCGAGTTTATTGTTCATATCAGAATATTGGAAGTGATCCATGCTTGGCACGTCAACCAAAGTTCCAATCAAATTATAGTTCACATTGTCTTTGCTTCTATATACTCTATATTCTGTGAGAGACAAGCTTGTTTCCATTCTATCCCATTCAACCAATGCGCCAAATTCGCCATCGTACCAATAATATTCAGCAGTGATATTTTGAGGCGGCACACATTCATAAATTTCAACACAAGCCTCATTGGATGGGGCAGAAACATAAACTTCACGCACTGCATTCACGGTGTAACAATATTCTCCATCAGGTACATTTTCATCCACAAACGAAGGTGTCTCTGTGTAAGAACAAACGACATAATCGCCGCGCATAACCTTATAACAATATGCATGTTCAACTGTTTCCCATGTAAGCGCGACATTGTTGCCATCTACTGTAGCAATAAGATTTTCAGGATGTGTGAGAACATCGACAGTCAATGTTGCTGTCGCCATCTGCGAGCCACATGTCGCAGTGACAGTGAATGTTGTTGTTTCATTTAAAATTGCGATTGTAGAGCTTGAATAAGGGTCATTCAACAAATCAGCTGGTTCCCAAGAATAGGACACTTCTCCGTAAGCATCTGTTGCAGTAGCGAAAAGTGTTGTTGTATCGCCTGCTACGATAAATCCAGGATTAGCAAATGTTGAAAGTTTAAGTTCAAGAACAGTGATGCTTGTGACTTCGCTCATCGCCGACTCCTTGCCTTCATAAACAGATGTCACATAATAATCATATAAATCCTGACTCAAATCGTTATCTTTATAAGTTGTCTCTGTCAAATCTGAAGCTATTTTTGTACCGTCACGATACACATTATAAGTAGCATTTTCCATTGTTGGCGTCCATGTCAATGTTACATCATTGTCATCAACTGTTGCATTAAGATTTGTCGGAGGAGTAACTACTGTCACAGTGACAGAAGCACTTGCCGTTGAAATTCCATCATTCACCGTACAAGTATAAACTGTTGTTTCTGACGGTGTTGCTATAGGATTTTGTGTATCAGCATCATTCAATCCTGTTGACGGAGTCCATGAATATGTGTAATTATATGAACCGCCATAAGCATCAGCGTTCAAAGTTACAGATTCATCAGCGCCAATAATTCCAGGTGTAGCCCAAACACTTATTTCAAGTTCTTCATTAGCGTTTTCAACGATATTGACAGTCGCCTGATAAGTAATTTTATTATAACCGACTATTGTCAATGTTGCTTCTCCGAGTTCCATTGGTGCTTCATATTGAATTTTGGCGATACCATTTTCAACAACGGCAGAACCCATTATTTCGCCGTTTCTTGTCAATGTTGCGATAGCGTCATTGCCGTTAGCAGCATTCACTCTAAACAGGTTAGAGTTCATCGACATTTCTGCATTATGCGTAATTTCCATATTTACAGGAACATCAGTACGCAACAATAATGTTGGGTCACCGAAGAGATGCCATGTATTGTAAGTTGCCTTATAAGCATCACTATTAGAGCCCAAATCCAAAATCTTCATATTGCCGTTAAGACTTACACCGCCCATCGTACGTTTGATATTGTTTGAATAAGACTCTACCAAAATATCATTCATCTCATCTTGTCCGTACATAGGAGGTGTCCATGGTTGTGATATTGACGAGAACATGCCGCCTATTGCACCTGTAGGCTCTCCTGTAGTATTGTTTGTTGCACGCATCCATGCCTCTGCGAAACATGCTTGGTAATATGTATATTCACCATTATTACATGCAACAGAAATAATGAAAGGTAATTTGTTATCGTTAGTCAAAGCATTGACGTAAGAGTTGTTGTAATTAAAGACCGCCCATCCTGTAGGATAACCGTGGTTACAATAATTTATAATGCCAACGCCTGCATTAATATGTTCGCTGATGATAGAGGCCGATGAAGTAACATCAGGCACATTTGAATAATCACGATGGATTGAAGTGTAAGTATATTCCAACAGATCATCTCTAATTTTGTCAATATGTTGATAATCATCTTCTCCGTTATGTCCAGCAGTACCTTCTTTGTGAGCCACGCCTTGTCCTATGTTGAGCCATGTATCATTAACATTAATGTCTTTTTCGTAATGAATGACTTTGTTGACATGAGTAGTGACATCTGCCACCGACTCTACCGAGAAACGACCTACGATAAGCTCGTTGTATGAGTCATTGCCGTTCAACTGACCGAACCACCAGTCGGAATAGCCAGAATAATCATCATAATAATTACCTGCGGAGATATACTTGCCAATAATATGTGTGTAATCGCCAACTATCAGGACATGAGTAAGTTCCGGATTATTAGCATATTGGTCTGAAATATAAGCCTTGACATTGTCCGCCTTATTGCCTCCTGCATCAGCAACACTAACCATTGTTGTCTTACGTCCGATAGTTTTTTTCCATTCAACGAAAGGCTGCATCGCCTCCATGTATTCGCCATGACAAATGATAAGCAAATCACCTTGTTCTTCAACGACATTGTATTTAGCGCCAGCTTCATTATAATTGATAAAACGGCTTGAATATATATTTTTATATTCCGAATCCATCATGATTGTATTGGAACGTCTTTCAAGAACGTTTTCACCTTCTCCTTTTGACGAGAAAACTTCTATTCTCATTTTGTTATAAACTCTTAACACTTTAGAAACAGGATTGTATGCAAAAGGTGTCACAATCACGTTCTGACCGCGGAAGTCACGAATAATATAAGGGTCGTTGAGTTTCACCTGCGTCGATGGAAAGAACGCATCGTTTTGATACACATCGCCATAAGTGTAAGGCACATCAGCAGGATTGATGCTGCGAGGGAAATCGCCTTTGAATGGAGCAAGTTCCACGTTAGGATAATCTACATAACTCGTATTGAGAACACGAACATCCATCTTGGAATAATCATTAATAATAATAGGTAATGACAATGAAATGAGATTAGGCTGACCAGCTTCAACGAGAGAAGCCATATCGTCGTTAGATAGAACAACTGATGTTCCTCTTGACGTCTTTACTTCATTAGTGTAAAAACCATTAATGATGAGGTCAACGACAACTGATTCGTCTGTCGATTTGATGAGTGTTGTTGAATAGCTTTCGTCTGATTTAGAACTTAAAGAATGCCATTCTTGAGCAATTGCAGTCTGCAATAGGAATAGTCCGATAATTGATAAAAATAGTTTTCTCATTTTTTTATTTTTTCTGCAAATATAAAAAAAAGAGCGACATTTCAAAGTGCCGCTCTAATCTTATTATGGTAAAATTTATATTTGACGTCATTATCTTTCATCAGATAAGTCGCCGAGTGATTTGTCTGATTTTTCTTTATTGGCTTTTTTATTATTGCCGAATGAAAAAACAAGGCCGAATCTGACATTTGCCGCATTATACGACGTGAGCATTTCCATCGTTGAAGCATTTACTTTTGAGACAATCATAATATTGTCGGTAACTGCGTAAATATTAAGAGGACCTAAGTTGACTCCCACACCGGCTCCGATACTGTTTCCGGAATACTTTGACAAAGTGTAACTTGCTGTGAAGTTCAACACTCTCCAACAAGAGCCGCTGTAAGCAAATGTAAATGCTGGACGGAATTGTTTGTTGATATAATACAACTGAGTTACAGCTGATAATCTGACAAGCGGGAAAAATTCATAATAACCTTGCAACATGATTCTTGTCTTTAAAGACGTCTTATAGCTACCGCCCTCATACATAGAGTCATTATCCCAGACATTTTCAAGCAAATCGGTGTACAACTCTTTGAAATCGAGTTCCATATTCAACAAATCTTCAAAATCGTCGATAAGAGCATCATTAACGACAACATTATCCTTATGAATATGTTTTTCTTTTGAATGTTTCCATTTTATAAATCCCAAATCATAAACTCCTGCCGAAAGTCCAAAATTATCATTAAAAATATATGAAGCTCCGAAATCAATGCCGAAACCCAAATTGTCTTTTATATCAAAAATATTTTCGAAAATAAGTCCATCCATTCCTCCAATATATTCGACGTACTCGCTCATACGATAAACATCGTCCATTTTCAATATCGAAGAGGCCTTGATATTTATATTGACATCAGCCGTCATTTCATATGTATTAGCATCAGTATAGATTTTAGTATCATCATCATTTACTGAAACATTTACCATTCCTACAAGAAGTTTTGGTCTGACACCTATTGTCAATTTATCGTTGACTTGATATTGCAATCCGAGGGCCATTTCAGTAAATGTGTTAACGTCAACGCCAATACTGAAATCCGCGGGATTATTGTCACCCAAGTAATTACCATTTCCGTTGATGAAGAATCCGAGGAAATCTCTGGAATAATGGAACTCGCCATTATATCTGAGTCGCCAGTCAAATGAAGCATAGAATTTTCCTATTCTCATACCAAAGCGAGCTATGTCAAGAGAGAAGTTGGTATTGATAAAATTTTCATGTTCATCAAGACTATTGATAAATTTGTTAGCATCAAAAGAAACAGGTTTATCTCCTACAAACTCATACAAATTGTTATACTTAATGTTAGAATTATATACTGACAAACTAATATTTGACAAGCCAATGCCAAAATAAGCATTTGATGTAACAGGAACACCAGGATTGTAGAAGTTGTTATAAGACAAATTAGGCAACAACGTCAATGAAATACCGTCGTTCTGAGCCTTAGCTGTCATTGTTGCCAATGACAAAACCATAATTACCAAAAACTTATATATTTTTTTCATACTCTATCTCATTTATAAATTCAAATCTTCCATATTAATTTCAGTAGTCTTCGTTTTCAAGCCTATTCTCAGCTTGAAGTATCCATCGGCATTGATTACCACATCATTGTTAAGAGAAGACACATTTACTTTAAGTATCATCTGGTCGGCGAGCTGAATATTTTCCAATTTTTCATCAACCACATTAATGGTTATGACATCTTCTGTTATAGAGCCGTCGAAGCAACCATGAATATATGATGTTCCATTAAACAAAGAATCTATGACTGTTCCATTTTCAAGCACATACATCTGAGGTTTAATCTGAATCGGGAGAGCGTTCTCGAATACGAATTTAAACTCCAATTCATCAAAGAAATTCTGTACGTTTACTTGACCATCTTCATTTTCTTGACTATTGAGGTTCAAGTTAAAATCGAGAGTATCCAAATAAGTAAGATCCTTTATATTGAAACTCAATGGAAGAGCCAAGTCGGCTATAACATCAATATGAGAATCATCGGCAATCATATTGTCAGTCACATCCTCGCAACCCATAACCACACTGCCTTTAAATCCGAAAGCAGAATAATCATCCAAAATATCTATCTCATCTATAAGAGCTTCATCAACATGAGAGATTGAATCGTATGCTCCACCTGTAGAATTGAGAACTATTTCCACCTGATTCCAATCTTCAATTATGCTTATCTTTTCACCTACTTCGTCAACTAAATACAACGAGTCGATATAACCGTATGCTTCAAATCCGAATGAATTTACATACTTGAAACTGAATTCTGGCGTTACAACGGTAAGGTCGCCATATAAATTAGGGAAACTCAAATCTATCTTCTGCTTAGTCCCAAATTCATAAACCTCATCTTCAATAGAACCGTCTATTGATTTAAATTTAATATCCTTCAAACCTCCATTCAAATCCAAACTATAAAATCCCCCGACACCTTGATCTGAGATTGTCGCTTTCACCATTACAGAGAATGCAATTTGTCCTTCTTCTGGCATAATCTTACAATCCGAGAGGTCCATATCTATATTATGAGACGAGCTTTCTGAAAAATTCAATGTAATATTAAAATCTTCTCCGTTTGACATCTTAATATTTTTTGTTGACAACGACAATTCATCAATCAATGTAAAATCCGTTGAGATATTAAGAATTAACTTTCCTGTTCTAAGCTCGACATAATTTATTCCGTATCCTTCATATTCAAACGGAACATAGAAAAGATCTTCAAAAGGCACTTCTACAGGAACTGGAACCGGTGACGGCGGGATTGTAGGAAGTTCAAATTCAGCGCTTGTTTCAAAATTAACATCTTCAAGCTGGCCTAAAATATCATCACCGACAACTGCATTGATAATTGAATCTGCATAATATGCATAAACATCGCCCTTTTCATTGATTCTAATATAATTAGAAGCAACAGAATCCATGGTGTTCAATAAATCCCTTACTTTAACAGTGTCTGAAAACAACGACAACGCAATCTGATTGTCAAGATTAACCTTCTCTACATTAGTCTTTTTACATGAAAAAACAGAACTAATAAGAAGAATATAAAACAATGTTCTAAAGAGTGTAAATATTCTATTCCTCATGATTTATAATTAAATAATTGACTTATCTTTAACATTCATTTTCCGTTACAAATGTAATTATTTTAAATACACAAAATGAAATATTTCATAAAAAAAAGGCGGGAAATTTATTTTTCTCCGCCCATATTTTAATTAAAAAAAACAATTTTATTTAACTAAAACTTTCTTAACAGTTACTCCTTCATTTGTTCTAATCTCAACGAAATAAATTCCGTAATTGAGTTCTGACAAATCAATTTGAGCGTTGTTATCATAAAGTTTTTTAACAATCTGACCTTGATAATTATAAACTATCGCATCGAAAGTTCTGTCGATTTTAACATACAACATTCCTGATGTTGGATTTGGATAAACCTCAACATTATCATATTCGATTTCATTTACATTTACAAAATTGCCTAATTCGACTGCTATGAATGCAGGCAAAGAATATTGGTTTCCTTTTCTTGCGACAATATTATAAGTATGGATTCCGTCTTCCAATGTTTCAGCGAAAGATGTCTCTGTAACTGTTGCTATTTGTTCGCCATCGCGTCTGATGATATATTCGTCGGCATCGGCTGCATCCCATGTCAATGTAACATTGTTAACATCAACTTTTGCGGTAAGATTTTCCACAGCGTTCATTGATGTAACGACATTTGCTGAAGGAAGAGCTATTTCGTCAACATAAACACAGTCAGAGCCAAAGCTATCTGAACCGTCTTTCTTATATTTCCATTCCAAAGTGTGAGTTCCTTGTGGTATTGTATAAGTGAATTGTTCCCATGGAACAGCTGTACTGTTATTGCCTTGCCACATCGCATATTGTTGACCATCAACCAAGAAGAACAATTTATCATAATAGTCGCAATGTAATTTTCTATAGAAGCTTATCACATCTTCGTAAGGGAATTCAACGACAAGTTTGAGGCTTGAGCTTTGTCCGTCGTTGATGTCACCAGAAACTGCGCAATAAGAACCTTCTTGTGCTCCGCCTGTTATTGTCCATTCTGCGTCGCCATCAAATTGCCAGTTGAAACTATTGAAATTGCCTGTCTCAAAGTTTTCTGTTGATTGTCCGACATTGATGAAATGATTTGCTTCTGCAACATAAAATCCTGATGCTACAGAGACTGCCACTTCATAAATTGCTCCGTTAGAAACTGATGATGCAATATTGAAATCTGCTGTCAAGACTATTGTCTGAGCTGCTTCTATCTTTTCTGTTTCAACAGTTTCCACATCAAATGTAATATCAGATGATGAGCTGAACATTTCTGTTATGACATTTGAAGCATCGCTGTTTCCATTGTTGCTTATCTCTATTTTCAAACTTGCATTGTCGCCTGGGTTCAAGACATCATCTGATTCTAAAGCCACGCTTACTATTTCAATCTTAGGAGCGTTGGCTGTGATGTTGAATGTGCTTGTCCAAGTATCTGAAGAAGTGCTGCATTTAACAGTAAAGTCTAAGACTGTTTGATCCGGGACATTATTTGCCACAAAGATTCTGAAAACATTTTCGATATTATCAGAAGAACCGGCATCGATGGAACTGATTGTTGCATTTCCATCAACAACAAATGCGTATTCTGAATTTGAAATTATTTCAACATTGACATTATTGACTGTTTCATTTCCGATATTCTTAACATTCATTGTTATGTCTAATGTTTCGCCATAATCAGCCTGACCGTCATTTTGGTTCAACTCAACATTATTACATACAACGTAAGGACCTTCGATTGCGACGACATCTATTTCCTTCACTACTGTTGTTTTGTTATAACCCATAACGACCAATGTTGCTTTGCCTGTTTCAGTCAAAGCAGGGAAGCTGAGTCTTGCCTGACCGTTTGATATTCTAACTGAGCTCAACATTTCGCCATTGACCGACAATGTCGCTATAGCTTGTTCTGCATCAGCTTTGACTATCATTTCCGATACGCCGACATATAAATTATTGTCACATTCAACATTTATGGCTTTTGGAGCTTCGGTTCTTAACATAAGAGAAGGGTCGCCGAAGAGAATCCAAGTGTTATGAGTGTCGCCATTATCATCTGGGCTCATATCGAGAATACACATATTACCATTCAATGATGCGCCGCCGAGAGTGTGTTTGTATCCATCACGCCATTCTGTCAAGATGTTAACCATTTCATCTTGGCCATACATAGGAGGAATCCATGGTTGAGAAATCCATGAGAACATGCCGCCGATAGCTCCTGTAGGAGCTCCTGTTGATTCATTCATTGAACGAAGCCACGACTCAGCGAAACATTCGTTTGTTGAGAACTCACCATTATAACAAGCTGAAGACCAAATAAAAGGTAACATATTGTCGTTTGTAAGATTATTTACGTCTTGAGTTGTGAAATTAGAAACGACCCAGCTTGTCTGTGTACCGTGATTACAATAGTTAGCTATACCAACACCGTCATTGATGACGAAAGCCACATCGCTAGCATCTGGATAAAAATTATCAACGCCTTCATAAATCTTAGCGACTTGTGTGTAAGTGTAATTCATAAGAGTGTCGCGGATGAAATCTATATGTTGATAATCTCTTTCTCCGAAATGACCGTTACCTTCTGTTGAACCGATGCCGACACCTTTTGAAAGCCATGTTGCACTCTCGTCAATATCACGTTCATAATAAATTATCTTGTTAACTTGGTTTGCAGCATCAGTAGCGCTTGCTACAGAAAGACGACCGATGAACACTTCTTCATAGAAGTCGTTGCCTTCCAACATACCGTAATAGTTGTCAGATTTTGCAGCTATAAGACCTTCAGATACCGTCACTGAATAAGGAGGGATGTTATCATATTCACCGACCAAAAGCACAGAAGTAAGATTTGGATTGTTTTGGTAATATTCACTGATATATGATTTCATAGCGTCCAATGTTCCTGTTTCAGATACAGGCACCATTGTTGTCGGACGGCCTGACATATTTTTCCATGTAACCAATTCCTGAAGGGCATCCATATATTCATTGACACATATCACGAGCATTTCGCCTTCGTCTTCTATGAAGTCATATTTATCTTGTTTTTGGAAATTGATGAAACGGTGTTTATATGAAGAGAGCACTTCTTGGTCGGCAACGATTCTGTTATCACGACGATTTTGTTTTTGGTTTATGCCATTATCACTTACTTTTTTAACAGCGATACGCAAATTAGTATAAACACGCAATGTTTTAGTTACATGATTGTATGCGTATGGATACACCATAAGATTTTGAGCGCGGAAATCGCGTAAGATATAAGGAGTTTCCAAAGCAGCCTGCTGAGCTGGATAGAAAGCATTTTGTTGGTACATCTCACCATAAACGTATTCAACATCATCAGGATTTATCTGACGGCTGAAGTTACCTTTTGATGGAGCCACTTCAATATTTTCAAAATCGACATAGTTCGACTTTACTATTGACACTTCCATCTCAGCTTTGTCATCGATTATCATGGATATTGGATACATCGGGAGAGAAGGAGCGCCTTTGACGAGCATTGTAGCCATATCTTCAGCTGTGATAAGCATTTGTTGGCCTTGAGGTGTTTCCACTTTTTCAGCGAAGAAACCTTCGACTTTAACATCGACAAGGATTTCTTTTTCTGTTGAAGAAACTAATGTTTCCTGAATTTTTACCGGTGTATTTTTACTAACACCATACCATTCTTGAGAATATCCCATAAGAGAAGTCATCAAGAACATTACAATTAATAAAGATAACTTTTTCATTTAAAAAAAAATTAAAATCCTTTGTGTAAAGGATTGATTTTTAAAATAATTAGATTTAAATTAAGATTTGCAAAGATACAATTATTATTCAATAGTAACATCTGTTTTTTTGAAAAAAAAGGCAGCCTTTTTTGAAATGGCTGCCTCCTTATCTTAGACTTCAGACTTAGTCATCCGTCATTACTTTACGATAACTTTTTCAACTGATACATTGTTGTTTGTTCTTATTTCAACGAAGTAAACACCTGAAGAAAGTTTTGACATATCGATTTGTCCGTTGCTGATGTTGTTTCTCATAACAACTTGACCTTGATAGTTATAAATTGTAGCATTGAAGTTTTCACCAATTTCGACATTCAAGATACCAGATGTTGGATTAGGATAAACTGAAACTTTCATTGTTTCCATTTCAACAACTTCTACTAAGCCATTTACAACTGTTACGAAAGTTGGTTGTGAATATTTGTTACCATTTCTTGCTACAACATTGTAAGTAAACATTCCTTCACCTACTGTTTCAGTATATGATGTTTCTGTTTGTGTTGCGACTTCAGCGCCATCACGTCTGATGATATATTCGTCAGCACCTGACAATGCATCCCATGACAATGTTACTGCATTGCCATTGAGTTCAGCTGTGAGGTTTTCAACGCCGTCCAAAACGTCAACATATTTAACAGGAGGGAATGAAATCATATCGACCCACCAGCAGTCGCTGCCGCCAGCCATTGAGTAATCTTTAGTATATCTCCATTCTAAGATGTGTGTACCTTGTGTGATATTAAATTCTACAAGTTCCCAATCTTGGGTACCTGACCATTCAGCCTTAGTCACATTGTCGATGAAGAACGATGCGATGTCATAACTTTCTTCTGTAGAAACCTTTCTATAGAAGCTGAGTTTACCTGAAGCAAGAACCTCAACTTGTAATTTCAATTTTGACACTTGGCTATCAACTATGTCACCTGATTTCACGCAATAAGAACCTTGGCAAGCATTAGCATCGTCAATTTTCCAGTTAGCGTTACCGCTATGTTCCCATTCGTAGGCTGAGAAGTCGCCTGTTTCAAAATCTTCCATCACCTTACCTACAGTAAGAGGATATACTGAGCTATATACGTTATAACCTGCAGATACAGCATAAGCTATTTCATAAACAGAACCGATTTCAACGCTTTCTGAAACTGTTACTTCTGTTGTTACAGTAAAGCTTTCGCCAGCTGCTACCTCTGCTGTTTCTATTGATTTTTCAGAGATTGTGACGTCTGGAGCATTATCCCATAATTCAGTAATAATTTCATAAGCTGCGCTATTACCTATATTATTAAATGTCATAGACAATGTCACTGTCTCACCTGGGAAAGCTGTATCTTCACATTCGATTTTATTTAAAGTCAATATTGGAGCATTAGCTATAAGCATAAATTCTGTCACCCATGTGTCAGTAGCATCTGAACATTTTACTTCAAATTCAATCTTTGTTCCATTTGGAATGTTTGGAGCTACATAGAATTCAAATGCTTGGTCGAGATTTACAGTTTCATTACCGCCAATTGCAGCCACTGTTGTTGAAGCCTTATTGATAGTAACATATTCTGATTCTGTTGCGATTTCCACTGTTACATTATTTGCTGCGTCTTGACCAACGTTCTTAACGTTTAATGTAAGAGTTATATTCTCATTATAATCTACTTGACCGTCTTCTTGATTAAGTTCATATGAATCGAAGATTAAGAATGCGCCATCAGCAGGAATAACTTCAATATCTTTAACTTCAGTTACTTTGTTATAACCGATAACGACAAGTTTATATTGACCAACAGCTGAAAGTTCAGGGAATTGGAGTTCTACAGAACCATCAACTATATTTGCAGATGCAATTACTTCATTGTTTAATGACAATGTTGCGATACCAAATTCTGTGTTTGCTTGTACTGTCATTGATGACATTCCGATAACGAGAGTTGAAGGAGCAACAACATTCATTGATTCAGGAACATCTGTTCTAACCATCAAAGATGGGTCGCCGAAGAGAATCCATGTATTGTGAGTATCGCCATAATCTTCTGGACACATATCGAGAACATATTGGTTACCATTTACAGAAGCGCCACCGAGTGTATGTTTGTAGCCTGGGCGCCATTCTGTTAAGATAGTATTCATTTCATCTTGGCCATACATTGGTGGCAGCCATGGCTGTGATATCCATGAGAACATACCGCCGATAGCACCTGTAGGTGCATTTGTTGCGTTGTTTTTAGCACGCATCCATGCTTCACCGAAACATTCGTCGTATGAGAACTCGCCGTTGTTACATGCTACTGACCAGATAAATGGCAACATATTGTCGTTTGTCAACTGATGAACGTGAGTGTTGCTGAAATCACAAACTCCCCAGCTGTCTGGACTACCATGGTTACAATAGTTAGCTATACTTGCACCTTGGTTGAAGTCAGCCTGCATATTAGCTGCTGTTGGATTATTGAGATAAGCATAGTGTTGTGACATTTCTGTGTATGTATAATTCAAGAGAGTGTCACGGATAAAATCCATGTGTTCGTAGTCAATTTCGCCATAGTGACCTGAACCTTCTTTAGCAGCGATACCAACAGCTCTTGTAATCCATGTTGCTGTTTCGTCGATGTCGCGTTCGTAGTGAACTATTTTGCTTACCTGATGAGCAGCATCTTCGACAGAGTTAACAGAAAGACGACCGACGAAAACATCATCGTAATAGTCGTTACCTTCCAACATACCGTAGTAGTTGTCTGATCTGCCACCGTTTGTTGAATAAGCTGGAAGATTGTTATGTTCACCGACTAAAAGCAAATATGAGAAGTTTGGATGTTCGTTGTAATAATTTTGGATGTAAGTTTTGAGCGCTGCGTTTGTACCTGTTTCAGAAGCAGCAACCATTGTTGTTGGACGGCCAGAGATGTTTTTCCAATCCACTAATTCTTGAAGAGCATCCATATATTGGTCAACGCAAACGATAAGCATTTCACCTTCGTCAACTAAGAAGTCGTATTTAGAAGCTGTAGTATTGAAGTTGATGAAACGACGTTCGTAAGCAGCTTTCATTTCTTGGTCAACAGTGATTGTATTGTTTCTGCGAACTGTTTTTTGGTTTTCGCCATTGTCGCTAACTTTCTTGACAGAGATGCGTAATTCTGTATAAACACGTAATGTTTTTGTTACAGGGTTATAAGCGTAAGGATAAACATTAACGTTTTGGCCGCGGAAGTCGCGCAAGACGTAAGGTGTTTCCAAAGCTGCTTGTGTTGCAGGATAGAAAGCATCTTGTTGATACATTTCACCATAAACATATTCTACGTCATCAGGATTGATTTGACGGCTGAAGTTACCTTTTGACGGAGCCACTTCAATGTTTTCAAAGTCAGTATAATTTGATTTGATAACAGAGACTTCCATTTCAGCTTGGTCACCGATAATCATTGAGATTGGGTACATTGGAAGAGAAGGAGCGCCTTTGGTAAGCATAGCAGCCATATCTTTACCACTGATAACCATTTGTTGTCCCTGTGGAGTTTTTACTGCTTCAGCAAAGAAGCCGCCGACTTTAACGTCAACGACAATTTCTTTTTCTGATGAAGAAACTAATGTTTCTTGAATTCTAACCGGAGTGTTTTTTTCTACTCCATGCCATTTTTGTGAGAATCCTACCGTGGATGCCAACAAAAACATTGCGATTAATAAATATAACTTTTTCATTTACTTATAATTTTAATTATTACTTATTTAACTAAAGTAGGGCAAGACACAAATCTCGCCCTATTTTTGATTTACTTATTGAATTGATATTTTGTTGATTGATGTTTCGCCATCAGCGACCACTTTCAAGAAGTACACACCTTTATTAATATTAGCGACATCTATTTGATGTTCGCCTGATGAAGCTCCGCTTATTACGACTTGACCTAAGTTATTGATCAATTGATATTCGTATTTTGATGCGTTTGAATTAATCATCACGAAATCTTTTGCCGGATTAGGATAGATAGCAAACATCACATTGTTTTCTTCTATTGATTCGGTAATTACCACGACAACTGATACAGGCATTGATTCGCCTTCTGAGTAAACAGCTACTACGTTATAAGTATGAGTTCCGCTTTCGACTTCTGAGTCAACGTATGTTGTTTCATCTGTTTCTGCCAATTGAATGCCATCACGAGTAATCACATAGTTTTCAAAACCACGAGGTGCCTCCCATGTCAATGTTACTTGATTCATATTGACTTCTGCTTCAAGATTTTGAACAGGGTTTAATACAACGACTTCACCGGCACCGCATTCTACGTCAAACTCAACATTCAATCCATAGTTAGGTTCACCGTTTGAATTATAAATCAAAGTACCGTCAGCATATTGAATCTTGTATGAACATTCGTAGTTCCAGTAGTCATTGCCGTTAAAGTAAACTTTTACATGAACACCTGAACCTATTGTCAAGACGTAATCATAAACATATCCGCCACTCATCATTATTTCTTCATCAGGTGTACCATCATCAAATGTAACTGTGAGTGATGATTCGCCCCAACCGTCACCATAACTATCATTCATAATGAAATGTACTTCACAATAATTTCTGATAACACCGTCACCTTCCGACGAAACACCGTTTTTAGCTGTCAAGGCGAAGTTGATTTCATGTGTTTCTGTTTCTGGTGATGATTCTGCGATTGTAACATCAAACGTAGCCACGCCTAATCCACCTACACCAATTGTTCCGATTTCAAATTCTGGTTCTGAAATTGTAATGTATGAACTTGCTGATGTAGCAGTAACTTTAACGTTTTCTGCTTTGTAAGAACCTGTATTTTCAAATTTAGCAGCTACTGTATATGTTTCACCAGGCAAATAAGCGCCAGACCACATAAACTCTTTAAATTCGACAACTGGAGTTATAACTTTAATACTCATTCTGCCTTCCCATGTTTTTTCGCCAGAAGTAATCGCATAGTTAAGATAGAATCTTGTTCCATCTTCAAGAAGTTCTGTAACTTTGAATGACAATTCATTTGCCAATGTTGTTTCAGCGCCTTCATTAAGACCAGTGATTGTCGCCTCCGCATCAGTGATAGTGACGAAATCCTCATCACAGCTGATAACTATTTTAGCGTTTTCCACTGCTTCCGAGCCAACATTTTCAATAACGACAGACATATCAATTTCATCATTTACAGTAACTTCTCCAGGACTAAATTCCACTACTGACAAATAAGCTCCATCTAATGACGCTGCTGGAACTGTTGTTATGTATGGAATATGATTAGGATGTGTAACGACGACAGTAACATCACCACCTGTTGTAATAGGTTCTATTTCAATATCCGATGTGCCTTCTTCTCCAACCATACCTGCACCATACAACACACCGTCTTTAGAGATACCAACGTATGAACCTGGTTCTGCAGATATTGTATAGAAATCTTGACCGATAGGAAGTGATGGAAGGTGAGTAACATCATTAGCTGTAGGTTGCGCTTTATATGGCATAACAGAGCCGTCACCTAATGTGTGATATGCTTCAAAATAATATTGGATTGACACTGATGTCTGATAGCCGCCTGTTGTATGTGCGTATGCAACAGCAAGGTTTCCTGAGAATGGAACAGCTGCCAATACATTGTATGTATCTTCCATAAAGAACGCATCATAGTTACCCATTGTTGTTTCTTCGTAAGTAGGCATTCTGTTTGACACGGTTGTTGCACCAACACCGAAATAATAGTCTTCCCACCAGTATGTTAATGGGCAAGAACCGATGTAACCCCATGCTGCTTTTTCTTCTGCACAAATCATAGCTTCGCCAAGACTTTTTGATTCATAGCCCCAGTTAGCTGCAAGACAGCAGTTACCCATTGCCCAGAAATATTTGTCTTTATTTGTCAAAGCATAAACATTTGTTACTGTCAATTCAGGATCTGTCCAATTATATTCTTTACCATGAGCAGTATAATTTGCAAAACCAACACCAGTATTAAGATTATTGTAACAACCTGAATATGAATTCAAATATTTATATACGTTTTCATAACCATGTTCTTCGTTGAAGTAATAGTTTGCCGCATAATTAATTGTTGGCTGACCTACTACAGGAGTCCACCAGCTGTCATAACCAGCCACTAACAATACATTAGAGAGATATGATGGGTCAGGCATTGTATATTTTTCATATTGAAGAGTCTTGTTGATAAGGCTTTCCATTTCTGCCACTGTCTCACAACACATACGGCTGCAATATAATTCTGGATATGAATCGCCGTCAATACTTGCATAATAAAGGTCAGTAACCTTATTTGTCTTTTCACCAAGAGCCAAACTTGGAGCAACTTGATCTTCGTCACCGAAAATAATCACGAATGTAGTTCCATTCTGATTGTAATGTTCTCTAATTTTTGAAAGAATGTGTGAAGATGACGAACCGATTTCATCTGTATATACGACATCCAGATAGAAACCTTTTTGGGTCTTCCATTCAATCCAAGGCTGCATAACGTTTTTAAACATAGGATGAGCGATTGCCAACATCTTAACTGGTGTTGAATAGAGGTCTTGGTATTCGTCATAAATATCTTCTATAGCTCTTGAGTTGAACAACTGTTTATAGATAACATCGAAATATGGAGAGTATGTATCCAACAATGTGTTTTGTGTGAGAGCCACGTCTGCATTTTCAAAAACGACTTCCAATTCAATGTCGTTATAGACACGAAGTGTGTTTGTTGCAGGATTGTAGCTTACCGGTTCCACTTGCAAAGCGCCGAGTTGAACACCACGCATTGTTCCGAGAACTTCAAAAACGACTTCTGGAGCTACCTCCAAAGATCTAGTTTGATATGCATTTTCATCATAATGAAAAACCATATCTTCAACTTTTGTACTCTTACTGTATGAAGGTTGTTGTGGATAAACTCTTTTAATACCATAATCATTAAGATTATAATCTGTTGTTGTAAATCCAACCACCTTTACTACTGGTGTTGCACCAAAAGGAACAGCAACAAGTTCGCGAGCTATTGGTAATGATGGGGCGCCAAGTTCACCACCTAAAACGGTTTTATCAATAGTAATCACAGAGAAATCACCAACTTCAGTTTCAACAGTATTACTTTCAATCGAATTGAATGAAAATGTTGATTTGAACCCATTCAGTGACGACTCTTTAATTTGTACTCCTTTAGCATTTGATTTTAGTTCAACACGTTCTTGCGCATACATTTGTACACCCGCAAACATGACTAAACACACCAAAGCAAGTCTTTTTAGAATAGAGTTAATTTTTTTCATTTTATTGTAAATTTAGTTATAAATAGGTTTATTTTCTTACTTAATATTCATGCATAAACTATTCTGCAAATATAACATTTTCCATCAATGTTTCAACATACACATAATTAAAACATACAATATTTTTTCAACAATGAGAAAGGGAAGACATTGTAACGCCTTCCCTTTCTTATTCATTTAAATATCAATTACTTAAATTACCTTTTAAGTATTTTCCTATATTCATTACTGTCAGTTAAAACTTCCATAGCCTTATTTATAACCTTATCTTTCTTCAATACTATTCTGTAATACTTTTCCATATCCCATTCGTTGCGGGCAATCAAGGCTTTAAGTTGCAATTTTATCATCGGTTCGGAACGTTCAAATTGTTCTTCATTCCATTCCACGCCTTTGTTTTCAGCCAATTTTTTAAAATCCTCCATCATAGAATCAGAAACATCAAATTTAGCATCGAAGTTTTCAAAATCGCCATATTCATCAAGGAGAGACTCTCTGTTAGCCATCACATAATCGACAGTAAATGTATTAAATACGCCTTTTCTTATCAAGTCGGTGTACAATTTCGTTGCGAAAGTCGTATCAACCGGCATAAAAATATCAGGCATAATGCCGCCTCCGCCATATACTGTTCTTCCGCTCAACAAAGTCGAATATTTAAGAGAATCAGGGAATTGAATACTATCAGAATGATAAAATTCTCCATGTTTCATTCGTTTCGTCATTTCGTCATAATAATCTTCAGAACCTTTTTCGTAAGAACGTTGAATACATCTTCCCGTAGGTGTATAATATCTTGCAGTTGTAAGACGTACCACCGAGCCATCAGGAAGATTGAAAGGCCTCTGTACCAATCCTTTACCAAAGGAGCGTCTTCCTATCAAAACGCCTCTATCCCAGTCTTGAACAGCACCTGAAACGATTTCACTCGCTGACGCTGATCCTTCGTCAATAAGAACCACAAGCTTACCGTCAGTAAAATCTCCATTTTTATCAGTCTTGAAAATCTGCTTCTTACTCTTATCCCCTTCCGTATAAACAATAGTCATATCTTTTTTAAGAAACTGATTGCTCAATTCCACCGCTATATTAAGGTAACCGCCGGTATTTCCTCTCAAATCAAGCACCAACGACTTCATTTTCTGAGCTTTAAGTTTTGCCAACGACTCTTTGAATTCATTCATCGAAGTCTGTGCAAAACGATCTAACTTTATATATCCAATATTCTTATCAAGCATAAATGCAGCATCAATGCTATTTAACGGAATTTTATCTCTAACAACTTCGTAATCAAGTAATTCATCACTATTACCTCGTTTAATTCCAAGAGTGACTTTAGTTCCTTTTTTTCCACGCAGATGGTTTGCGACGTATTCATTCGTGACTTTTTTTCCGAAAGCATCTTCGCCATCAATCTTAACGATTTTGTCGCCTGCCATAATACCTACTTTGTCAGACGGTCCGCCGGGCACTGGAGAAACGACTAAAATAGTATCCTGGAAAATCTGAAACGTGACACCTATTCCTTCAAAGCTTCCCACCAACGGTTCGTTTGCTTTTTCAACATCTTTTTTAGAAATATATGCAGAATGAGGATCTAACTCCTTCAGAATCGCGACAATAGCTTCTTCTGTAAGGACTTGAAGATCAGCAGAATCAACATAAAAGTTATCAATCAAATAATACATTGTTGACAATTTCTGCAATGTTTCCTGTGCAGGAGCCTTTCTTGAAGACGATTGATTTTGAGCACTTAATGAATTCTGAAAAACAACAAATACAAATACCAAAAATAACCTTAAATATCTCATACTTTTTTCTTTTTCTAACAAAAAATATTCAAAATTGTTTCATCACTGACGGATAATATCGAAACTATTGTCCTCATACAAACGAATTATCGTCGATGCTTTAGGTTTTGTCAGAACGTCATGATAAAGCTGAACCACATAATCAACCGACGATTTTATTTGTTCGGTAATTTCAACGAAAATAGAAGGTGCGGCATCACCAGCGAGGTTAGCAGAAGTTGAAGTTATAGGCCGTCCTAACTTGCGTATCAACGCTTTACAAAAGTCATTATCAACAACTCTAATACATATCGTACTATCAGCGGAGACATTTTTCGCCAGACCTTTAGACTCCGAATAAATGACGCTCAACGGATTCTTGGCAGCCTTGATAATATCTGGAGCCACAGGAGGAAAATTCATCACATATTCCTTTAACATTTCTATACTGTCAACCAAGACAATCAAACTCTTGCCCTTTGAGCGTTCCTTAATATCAAAAATCTTTTCAACAGCTTCTGGATTTGTAGCGTCGCAACCAATACCCCAAATCGTATCTGTCGGATATAGAATAACTTTGCCTTGTTCAAGCAATTCACAACATTTATTTACTTCTATCTCAAAATCGTTCATAACAATCATTTTTTGTTGCAACAAAAATAATTCATTAAGAAATATAAATGCA
>JAGBVS010000111.1 GCA_017630195.1 Bacteroidales bacterium
ATGGGGTTGTTTGCGAAATAATGAAAAGATTTGGTATAAGTGAACGTGAACTGAAAAATGCAGTAGAGTTATTTAGAAATATTGGTGTCCGCTAAAAGTCACAAGTATCATTCTTATGTGTCCACTATGCTATCAGATAAGCATTTTGGACACATTTTCAAAAAGTAAGCCCCTTAATCAAAAAGCATTGGTTTCGGTAGTGCCGATTCATTACTTTTAAGGATTGCTAGCCAATCCTTTTCTGGTTCCTCAAAGAACGTATAACAGTTGACGTAATGCATGAGCATGATTCTGACCATCGTAGCCAATCCCGAAAAGCTCCATGGTCTTTTTATTCGTTTCTGTAAGACCATAATCAGCAGATTGGCTATAAGCGTTACCCATATCTGTATCTTGATGGCATTGGAACTCTCCCCATAGAAGTACCTGAGTGGAAAGTTCTGTTTGAGCTGTTTGAAAAGCAGCTCTATTTCCCACCTTTTCCGATAAATTTCAACGATTTCTTCTATAGGCATTTCCATATCATTGGTTAACAGGGAAATCAGTTTAGCTCTTGTCTTCTTGATGTCAACATATGTAATGATCCGTGCCTTATGTACAATATCCTCACCATCCTTAACGCACTTGGTGAAGGTCACGTACTGGACGCGGTATGACATCTTCCCGTCCGACGTCATATACATCGTATCATCACTAATAGCGTATACAAGGTTTTTCTTCATTTTCGTGACATATATGACTCCATTTCTTGTCAGTTGTTCAAACTTTGCATAGTCAATGTATGCTCTGTCAAAAGCAAGGATGTCTCCGGAGGTGTAATTGGCCGGTTTAAGCATGAAACTGTCATTGGTTGCCGCTGATGTAAACTTGATGTCAGAAGGTACACCCTCATTGGCGTGAATATTGGCATGTACTTTTATCCCGCCTTTCTTTTTTCCCGATTTGGGATTGCGTCCGATGCCTTTAAACAGGAGATTAGAGAACAATGTAATGGTAGTGGAGTCAATGATTTGAAGCCTCTCCATCCATTTGGGAGTCTTGTGTTTTCGGCTGTCCGAGGAAAGCTCGTCCTTATAGGTGGCATACAAATCTCTGTAAGTGGCTTCAAATATGCTTTCCGATCTTCTGGCATTGGCATCTGAAAGCGTACTGCGCCTAGGCATCATGTTTATGCCCAGGTGTGATAACTTTCGTGCTTCAGGGAACATGGAATCAGTGATTTCACGAAGAGAGTCGAACCTTTTGATGACGGCATAAAGCATAATAGCCATGTGCTGCCATGCATTGAAGTGCTTCACATACCGTTCTCCGTCTTTTTCACGGCTGAATTTGAGGATTTTTGACTTGTCAAGTAAAGAAATCAGCTGACCAAACATCGGCTGTCCGATAAAATGTGTACCTTTGCTCATCGTTATATTTTTCTTTGGCGAGACGAAATAACGAAAAAAGGTCGAATTTCAAGCGAGGAAATCGACCTTTATTTTTTATGCAAAGAAAAAGTTTTTAGCGGACACCAATATTATTTTAGATATATTGGCATACCTATTCGTCCGGTTAAATATAAGAATTCAGGACAAGCGGGTGGTGGTATTACAACCGGCGAATAAAACAAACTTCATTATGGAACAGAGAAGAGCATTAGAAGAACTTGTTAAGTGGGCGAAGTCCGATGAGACCTCGGTC
>JAGBVS010000112.1 GCA_017630195.1 Bacteroidales bacterium
TAGGAAACATCAGTTTGTATGAATCATCTGTTCTCACAATCTGATAAACGGAATCTTTCCCTATCAGCTGGCAGCTTTCAGTACAGTCAGTTATTATCTTTTCAGATTCAATATGTTGCGGAATATTGATAGTGTCGATAGGATCAAGCCATAAATCCTGAACCAAAATCCTGCATTCTTTCAAAGTGTTCCATTTTCTCTGTAATATAAAGACCTTATCGTCATAAATTTCAAAGTCACATATAACATAACTTGGTTCGCTGTAATGTCTTATCTTGTCTGCGCCAACTCTACTGCGTCAAGCATATATGAAGTTTCCTTCATCTTGAAATTGATGTTTATCGTATCACGATTGGGAACCACGCTTATCAAGGTATCTTCATAACCGATACAGGAAAACAACAGTCCGACTTTGTTTTCCATTTTAGGCAACATCATAATGAAATCGCCATTATCGTCGGAACTCACGCCGAAGCTGGTATTGATAATAGTAATGTTTACATTCTTCTCTGACACATTACCTTTAATCACAGAATAATCGCTTTGCGCGAAAGACATCATTCCGCAGAAAATAAGTGTGATTGTGAGTAGTAGTTTTTTCATAATTTTATCTCCTATCATACGGCGATGCCGTACGTTATATATGTTTCGCCCTTTCAGGGCTTTTATTTCTCTCGCAGTGACGCAGAGGAGCGCAGAGTTCATTATTCATTCTTGAGACGTGTCAATGCGTGTTCATTTTTATGGTTACATGAAGTGATCCCAAAAGTTTGGACAAAAAACTTTTGGGGTCAGATCAACATTGACGCGTCTCTACAATTCATTAATTCTTTGTTTTTGAGACGTGTCAACAATCTATTTTTTATTTCATAGGTATTGTTGACGCGTCTCTACAAGATTCCTTATATTTTAATTGAATTATTTATATTCGTAATAATATGTGCCGGAAGTAATCACATTGACACCTATTGCGTAATAATCCTCAGGTTCTACTTCCGAGATTCTTTTTACTGGCAAATCGTTTTTATATTCATAAACGAAAGTGCGTTCTGCTGAGTCATAATCCCAATTGTATAAACAATATGTAATATTGTTTTCATTAGAGAATTTCTTATAAACACCTGCAGCAAGATGATCATACAATTTATTGTATGGATTAATTTTGTCGTCATATTTATATGTTTCTATATATGAATCATTTTTAATCTTTGAGATATTGTTGCCATCCCATTCAATTTGTACAACTAACTTGAAAGCTCTAGAATCATGATGTTCTGCATTGTATTTCATAATTCTTTCAATTCCTTCAATAAAATTATCGGGTAGCATGTATCTCAACGGATTGAATATATTTGCCGACTTACATGTGAAATAATCAGTAAAATCATTATCAGTTATTTCGACTTTACACAACTTATTATCCGAATTATAAAAGAAGTCAAACCTTGCACTAAGCACATCGTACAATGTAGTATCAAACATATTGTTATAGTTAACAAATTCAAACACATCGTAATAAGATTCTACATAGTCCAGAAATCCATCTTTGTAGTAATATTTTGAATATCGTCCGCCAAATTCGGTGCCATGTACCATTGTAATGCGGCCATCATTATCATAATAATAAGTCTCAGTATTTACAACAGTTCCGTTTTCATCATGTCTGTCGATACTCTTCAGCTGATTATTATCCCAGTTCCATTGTTCATAGAGATATTTCTCGCCTTTGTAATTTTCAATGTAGATTCTGTCAATCTTTTCTTTAGGATTATAAAATCCATCGATGCCTTCTTTTTTACATGATGAGAACGATAATGCAATCATCAAAAATGAAATGAATAAAACTACTTTTTTCATATTTTTAAATTTTTAAAGATTAAATTTTCACTCAAAATTATCGAAAAGACCAAAATTAGTCAAGACAAAAAGTTATGCATTTTTATGCATATATAACTTTGCAATTCCACAAAGTATATAACATTGACAAATAGCAATTTATAATTATTTTGGATATAATTTTTCCATATTTTTCCATCAATTTTATTGTCATATTTTCATCTTTCAGATTTCAACAACTATAAACTCTACTCTCTCAACTCTACACTTTTCTTTATATGGGCGTTCCGGCTCCGCCGTCGGGCTTTCCGCTATATCTTTTTCCGCTCCGACTTCGCCTCCGTCTCCGTCTCCGCAAAAAAAGGATGCCGCTTCAATCCCTAACGCATTGGGAGCTACTGACTCCGAGTCCCTACCCCTAATTAATAATACATTTCCTTATCCTATATATGTTACGCCCTTTCAGGGCTTTTATTTCTCTCGCAGGGACACAGAGGAACGCAGAGTTCATTATTCATTCTTGAGACGTGTCAATGCGTGTTCATTTTTATGGTTACATTGACGCATCTCTACATTCATTCCTAATTCTCTCCGCAAAGTTTATAATTTTATTTCAAAAAAGCAAGTGTTTTTGAAAATTTTCGGGGGGGTAATCTATTGATTATCTATAATTTAATTCATCACACAATTTAAAAAAAGTCTCTTAACATGTCATTTGCCTTCAACTTGCTTATGGAAATTTCTAAGAAACTTAAAAACATCAGAACCACAGAACAAAAAACACAATAAATAATCATTGAAATCATCCTAACAAAATACAAAGAAAGGTATCTTATTAAATCAAAACACTTGAAAAAAGATGATTTTTACATCACACCAAATTCGTACCTCATTCGTAACAACTTCGTATCAGATTCGTATTGAAAATTTCATTACTTTTGCAGTGATTTGAATGGCTAATGGCTAATGGCTAATAGCTAAAGTTTTAAACTTTAAACTAAAATAAATGGGAAAATTCAAAATTGTTGGCGGTAATAAGTTGCATGGAAGCATAGTGCCGCAAGGAGCAAAAAATGAGGCAATGCAAGTTTTATGTGCATGTCTTCTTACCGAAGAAAAAGTTACCATCACCAATTTGCCAGATATTCTTGACATCAACAATCTAATCGACATACTTGGCGATATGGGTGTTTGTGTCAACAGAATATCTTCTGACGTAGTGGAACTTCAAGCAAAAGACATTGACTTCTCTTATTTTGAGTCAGAAAAATTTACTGAAAAAGCAACTCGTCTGAGAGGCAGCGTCATGATATTAGGTCCTATGCTCGCCCGTTTCGGCAAAGGATTCCTACCTAAACCAGGAGGCGACAAAATAGGACGTCGCCGTCTCGACACTCATATCATAGGACTTCAGAATCTCGGTGCTACATTCGAAGAAGCCGACAAATACCAAAAAGTGACAGCTCCTTCCGACGGATTAAAAGGAACATATATGCTTCTTAACGAAGCTTCTGTGACAGGAACTGCCAACATCATTATGGCAGCCGTCATGGCACAAGGCGAGACAACAATATTCAACGCAGCCTGCGAGCCTTATATCGTACAATTATGCCGTATGCTTGTCTCTATGGGAGCACAAATCAGCGGCATCGGTTCAAACTTATTAACTATCAAAGGTGTAACAAAATTAGGCGGAACAACACATCGTCTGCTCGCCGACATGATTGAAGTAGGCAGCTTCATCGGAATGGCAGCTATGACAGGTTCCGAACTCACAATAAAAAACGCCGGAATCAAAGACCTAGGCTTGATTCCTGATGTTTTCAAGAGTTTAGGAATAAAGATGGAATTCAGAGACGATGACATTTATATTCCAGCGCAAGAGCATTACGAAGTTGAAACGTTCATGGATGGAAGCATCCTGACTGTAGCCGACGCTCCATGGCCTGGTTTCACTCCCGACTTGATAAGTATCGTTTTAGTCGTTGCGACACAGGCAAAAGGAACAGTACTCATCCATCAGAAAATGTTCGAAAGCCGTCTCTTCTTCGTTGACAAACTAATCGACATGGGCGCACAGATTATCTTATGCGACCCACACAGAGCCACCGTCATCGGTCTCGACCGCACACAGCAACTACACGCAGTCAAAATGGCGTCGCCTGACATCAGAGCCGGCGTTGCTCTCCTCATTGCAGCATTGTCAGCAAAAGGAACAAGCATTATCGAAAATATAGAACAAATCGACAGAGGCTACCAAAACATAGATGGCAGACTCAGAGAACTAGGTGTTGATATTGAGAGAGTATAAAAGACTAAATGACCACAAGACTACAAGACTACAAGATATTTACGACATTAAGACTTGTTGTCTTGTTGTCATGTAGTCTTGTTGTCTTAACAATCTGACATTTTGTCAAATATTTTTATCCTTAAAAAACGGCAAATTATTTGATTACGCCGGAACGAAATTCTATTTAGTTAATAAATAAAAAATATATATATCATGGAAGAAAAAATGGAAGAAGGCAAAGTTAACATCAATGAGAATGAAGATGTTAATAAAAACGAAGTTCATGAAGAGTCAAAAGGCAAAAAATTCAGAAAGAACAAAAACGACAAACAGCTCGAAGAGTTGAATGAAAAGTACAACAAATTGAACGACGAATATCTACGTCTTTTTGCCGAATTTGAAAATTATCGTAAACGTACTGCCAAAGAAAAAATAGAGTTATCAAAAACCGCTTCAGAAAGCATCATGGTAGATTTACTGCCAATCCTCGA
>JAGBVS010000113.1 GCA_017630195.1 Bacteroidales bacterium
CTCTCCAGGCGGTCTCTCGTTCCGAGCGCATCAGCTTGTTAGCGCTTATCTCTAATTCCTTGATGAGTTTATTGTAAATTTCTATTAAGTCTCCTATCTCGTCCTTGCTCTTCCATTCTATGGCTTCGTTCTTGCCTCCGAGATTGATTTTCTGCATCTTATCTTGAATCATCTCTAATGGCTGTAATGTTTTTCTTGTCATAAGAATTACTATGAGTGCAGATATTCCCATCACGACTAAAAATATATTAAGATATGTTATGATGAAATTTGAAATATTGCTATTGTTCGACATCTTATTGTCAAAAAACGGAATGTTAATGATTGAATGTATATTGCCATTTTCATCAAGTAAAGGGAAATATGAGGAATTATACTCTATTCCTTCAATTTCTTCTGTACATGAATAATAAAATCTTTTTCTTAATTGTATATTTTCGTAAGCTTCTTTGTTGATTATCTTTGATTTAAAACCTTCAAACAGCTTGGATTGTGTCGTGTTGACGAGAAAGCCGTTAGTGTCATAAATATTGATGTCGGTGAAATAGTTTTCTTTATATTTTTTTAGATATTCTGAATTGTTAATATCTTTTTTGTTAATGTCGTATTCTATGTTTTTAACAATAGATTTATTTTTCTCGTATTGAAATTCTGTCGTTTTTCTGTTTAAAGAATTGCGAATGAATGCGAATGACGTAAAACCTGCGACCAAAAATGCGAAGCCTAATGTTAAAATAATTGTGAGCTGCATTTTGGCATGAAAGCTCTGACGAATATTTATGAGTTCCTCTTTCTTGAAAATTCTTATGTTTATAAAGTATATTAAAGATAAGACGATGAAAATATATGAGAATGGTGCGATTGTATCAATGAAACGCGGTTTTTCTACAGTGACAATTATCGTTTTATCTCCATCGAATAACTTTGTCAAGTGCTTGAAAATCTTTGTTTTGACATATTCTTCATCTTTGTATCTGAAACTGCTCAGTTCATTAGGATAATTATAATGACCGAATTTATATTGTAAAATGTTCTCGTTATAGCAGCTGAAAGAATAATTTACGAGATTAGGCATCAAGACGTTTTTATATGAAGTTATAATCTCAGGAATGCCTATGAAATTTAATATGTATTCTTTGTAAAATTCTATGTAACAGATGTTTAGGTAATTCGTATCAATAGGGGAGAGGTCAAGTTTTAGAATATAATAGCTGTCAGTAGTCGGGTCATCAACTAACGTCAGTTCCTCGCTGATTTTTTTTGTGTAATTGTATTCTAAAATTTCATTAAATAATTCGTTACAATTTATTTCATGATTGTTTAAGTCGCTGACAACTAATATTGTTGTTGTATCACACAAAGTTACAACTTTATTATAACCTTCGATTTCTTCCGTGTTAAAATATTTTGTGTTAAAATAATTTAATATACTGTCGTCTGATGGGAAATCATTGTTTTTCTGCCATTCGGTAAGACTTTTATCTTTTTTAATTCTTTCAGTTATCTCTATTATCGCATCTTCAAATGCTTCGTCTGATTCGTCGCCGATTACATTGGCGAACCATTCCATCTCGTTACGTTCTTTTGTCTCGTTAATCAGATATAGAATATATGTTAATTGTGTGCTAATCAATGTGATAATTCCTATATTCCTAATTACTTTCTTGATTCTGAAATTACTTTTTCTTTCCCATATTAAAATTAGGTATAGTAATATAGTAATGATATTTGTTATTATTGAAAAATGAAAATCGATGAGTTTTGTTAAAAATAATTCTAAAATAGCACCTACTAATAATATCGCAATTATGGATTTTAAATATGATTGTTTTTCTGTTACAAAAATTTTCATCAGGTTTTGTAAAAGAATAATAAACGAACAACTTAAAATACATATAATCATTAAGAAAAAGTAACTTTCAACTGTTGTATTGTAAATTTGTAAAAATGAAAAAGGAATGTCTGTTTTGGAGATTAATTCATATATCAAATATGTGTAAATCAATATAATAGATGCTAATATTGTACTGCTGATAATGATTTTTATGTTTGTGTTTATTTTTGATTCGTTCCTGATGTTTGATGTTAAAACGATAATGTTGCTAAATAGGAATATTACAAATTCAGCGAGAAGGCCGAGACTGAATGAATTTTCTGAGTCGTAAATAAAGCACGGTTGACTGAATAAATTTGAACTTGAAACGAATAGTTTTCTTTGTAATATAATGGCGAGAACAAATAAAATGGAGCTTGTTATGAAAAATAAAAATGTGTTGTTTTTGTCTTTTCTTAATTTTTTTAAAGATTTGTAGGTTGAGCTGAAAGTTATGATCAATGTGAAGAAAATTAAAAATCCTATTATGTACGAGTTAAAATCGTTCATTTTAGGAGTGTAGTCTAAATTGAATTTTATTTCATTTTCTTCGATGTAAAAATCTATTTTGTAAGCTCCGTTAATTTTTTTTAGAATGAAAGTGTTATTTTCGTCGTTATTTTTTTTGTGGTAGAGTAGGGTAGAGGTAAAAATTTTATATGAATCTATTTCGGAACATACGATGTAAAATACTTTGTTGCCGTGTTCAAAAATGTTTTTTGTCGAATGTATGTTTTCTAAAAGCGAGTTTGGATCATTGATGTCGGAGTTCCAAAAAATCAGGCTGTCGTTTTTAAAGATATAAGAGGCTATGTTTCTATTATTGGAAAGCAGATGCAAACAATCTTTGAAATTTTCGTTTGCATTAATGAAGTTGTCTTTGCATAGAGCGGAAATGCTATCGACTTTGTTTTGGTTTTCTTTTAAAGAAAGAGAAATTTTTTCTGTGATTATTTCATTGCTGTTCCTCGACCTGATAATATAATCACCTAAAATCAGGCTTGCAATCAGTAGGATGAGAGTTAAAATCTCCCTAAAAAGTGTATTTTTTTTCATGTTTTTCTTGATTTTAGTCTTAGTTGCTCATTATCAGCTTGTTAATGTGAGTTGTTTTGCCTTTAAAATTTCTTTCGATTTAAGCGACGATTTTTGATTTTTTGAGATGTTGTTCGTTAAAAGGCAAAAATCGCTTAAAACGTCTAAAAACGGCGTAAAATCAAAAATCGTCGAATTTGCCTTATTTTTTAGTAAAAACGTAAACCAGACTGGAATATTCGCCTGATTTTCTTGCTTTACAATTTGATTTACAACCAGTTAGTATTCCTTTTATAAAAGAATTGCTGTGTTCTATATATTGTTCACTAAGCATAGAGATGTAATAACTATCCCATTTAAGTGGCTTAATATCAACAAGTTGTAATACTGTTTTGTTAAAAATATTCTTTATTGAAGTGCGAGAAAAGTGATTAAGATGACGAGGAACGTCGTAAGCTGCCCATTTGTCTTTGTAATATTCTGCGTCGAATGATTTGTAATTTGGGAGTGCCAATATGAGTTGTCCGTTTTTCTTTACTATTCTTTGCAAATGATGAATTTCTGTTTTTAAATCTGCTACATGTTCTAATACGTGCCACATTGTTATGATGTCGAAAGATTCATCAGGGATATTTTGTAATTCGTCGGGAGAGAATATTTTTGTTCCGAGTTTTTCTTCTGCAATTTTTCTTGCATCTTCGCTTGGTTCTATTCCTGTGATTTTACAACCTTTTTCTTTGGCATAATTCAAGAAATCGCCAACACCGCAACCAATATCTAGAAGACTTAGGCCGTTGGTTATTGGCTGTTGGCTATTTGTTGCAATATTGAATTTGTTCTTGATATTAATCTTTTTGACCAAATTGTATATTGTTGGAACGATGCCTTTTTTACTCTCATTATGGCTTAAATAATTTTCCGATTTATAATAATCTCCAATTTTTTCAGGAGAAGGGCAGGGGGTTGTAAATAAGAGTTTACAGTCGTTACATTCTAGAATTTCGAAGTTTTCTTGTGTGAGGAAATAATCTTTCAATTCTAAAAAGCGACTATTGTTTTCGGAATTGCACCAAGGACATTTATTTGCCATAATATTTGTTTTTCAGTTTATTATAAATACTTTTCACGTGAAACGGTAAAACTATCTTCCTAAGAAAACAGCAATTACAGAGATGTCGGCAGGGGAGATGCCGCTTATACGGCTTGCCTGACCTAATGTCTGTGGTTTGTGTTTCGTTAGTTTTTCTCTTGCTTCCATTGTTAAAGAATTAAGAGAATAATAGTCGAAATTAGGACTTAGTTTAACATCTTCAAGGCGATTTAATTTATCAGCGACCTCACGTTCTTTGTCGATATATCCTTCGTATTTTACCATGATTTCTGCTTCTTCGACGATGTTACGTGTTGATTCGTTGCTTAAATCGTATCTGTTTTTAAGTTCGTCTAATGTATTTATTATCTCGTTTAAATAAATCTGAGGACGTGTCAAAATCTGAGCGAGACGCATTTTGTTCGCGATTCCTGGTGTTCCTTTTGATTCTAACAATCCGTTTATTCTTTCTGGAGAAACGTTAGTTGTTTTTAAGAAATCGACTAATTCGTGAACTTTTTCGTATTTGTTTTTGTAGTGATTTAGACGTTCTTCAGTGGCGAGACCGATTTCATAACCTTTCTCTGTGAGACGAGCGTCGGCATTATCTTGACGTAATAAAATACGATATTCGGCACGGCTGGTGAACATTCTATATGGTTCATCTACGCTCTTTGTGATTAAATCGTCGATTAAAACACCGATATAAGCTTCGTCGCGACGTAAGACTACAGGCTCTAAATCGTGTAAATAACGGTGTGCATTGATACCTGCCATCAATCCTTGTGCGGCAGCTTCTTCGTATCCTGTCGTTCCGTTTATCTGTCCAGCGAAGAATAAACCATGAATCTTGTGTGTTTCTAAGCTATGATAAAGTTGGTTAGGAGGGAAGAAGTCGTATTCTATAGCGTAACCTGGACGGAATATTTTGGCGTTTTCAAAGCCTTCAATACGACGCAATGCTTTATATTGGATGTCTTCTGGCAATGAAGAACTGAAGCCGTTGAGGTAGTATTCTACTGTTGTTCTTCCTTCTGGTTCCACGAATAACTGGTGAAAATCTTTGTCTGCGAAACGTTCAATTTTGTCTTCGATACTTGGGCAATAACGAGGACCGATCCCTTTGATTCTACCTGTGAAAAGAGGTGATTTTTCGAATCCTGTTCTTAAAATATCGTGAACTTCTTTTGATGTATATGCGATATGGCAGCTGCGTTGCACTTTAGGTTTTTCTATTTCTAAGAATGAAAATCCTGTCACATCTTCGTCGCCGGCTTGTTCAGAGAGTTTGCTGAAGTCGATGCTTCTGCCGTCGATTCTCATTGGTGTTCCTGTCTTCATTCTGTCGGCTTCGAAGCCTAAGGATACGAGTTGTTCTGTGATTCCGGTGCTGGCGCTTTCAGAGATTCTGCCGCCTGTAAATGATTTTTCTCCTATGAATATTCTTCCGTTCAAGAATGTTCCGTTGGTGAGGATGACGGTTTTGGAATAGATTTCGCCTCCCATTGAGCAGTGTACGCCTTTAATCATATCGCCTTCTACGATGAGAGAATCGACGTGATCTTGCCAGAAATCGAGGTTGTTTGTTCTTTCAAGTACGTTGCGCCATTCTTCTGCGAATTCAAATTTATCGCTTTGAACTCTCGGGCTCCATACAGCAGGACCTTTCGATTTGTTGAGCATTCTGAATTGAATCATGGTCTTGTCGGCTACTATTCCCATTTGACCGCCTAAAGCGTCGATTTCGCGGACGATCTGTCCTTTGGCGATGCCACCGACCGCAGGGTTGCACGACATCGCTGCCATGGCGTTCATATTCATCGTGACGAGGAGTGTCTTGTTTCCCATATTAGCGGCTGCTGCTGCGGCTTCACAACCTGCGTGTCCGCCTCCTACAACAATAACATCATATTTGTCGAATATCATATCTTATATTTTTATTTCACGTGAAACGTATTATCTAACTTCTTAATTGTCATTAATTAACTTTGAATCTTAAATATTCTTTTTATTCTTGTTGTCTTGTAGTCATGTTGTCTTGTAGTCTCATGCTAAGACATCTGTCTTCTTGCTTCCTCATCTCCATTTCATCTTCTTCACAGAGGTCGTCGAAGCCTATTAAATGGAGTACTCCGTGCGCCATCACTCTGTGTAATTCGTCTTTAAAACTACGGTTAAATGTCACGGCATTGTCCTTGATTCTATCTATGCTGATATGAAATTCTGCCGACAGAATCGTCTCGCATTCATTAAGCGGAAATGTGATGATGTCGGTGTAAAAATCATGTCCCAATAAATCTACATTCATTTTGTAGAGATATTCGTCGCTGCAGAATGAATAATATAATTCTCCGACTTCCTTGTCGTAGCTTCTGACGAAATCTCTAATCCATTCTTTTACTCCTGACATTTCTTCGGTCAGTGTTTCCGTGTCGATGAATTGCAAACTGATCATTTTACTCTTTTGTTTTATTTGTGTTTTTCTTGAAGAAATAATCGTTGATTTTTGTCTTGTAGAACGGCTGATATTCTATGCTGTTCTGTCTTAAAAATTCTTGTTGTTTCTTCAAATTTTCTTCGTATTCTATCTCGTTAATTTTTCTTTTTTCGTATGAGCCTTTGAATTCTTCCGATTTGCGTTTTTCTTCTTTCTCGCGTTCTTCTTGTGCGTTTTGAGCTTTTAACATTCTCGATAAAATCTCTTTATTGCGATTTATGGTCTGATTGGTGATTCTCTTGTTGACAAGGTCTTCTTCCAATTTTTCCATGTCTTTTATTATCTGGTTGATTCCGTCATCGCCGGTGAGACCGTCTTTTTTCATTTCGTCTAACATTTTCTGCATGCTTTCGCGTAGCATTTCTTGCTCGGCAGCCATTCTGGCGAACTCCTCGCTCATCGATTGTTGAGGCTTTCCTTCTTTCTGCTGCTGTTGCATTTCTTTCCGCATTTGCTCTAACTGTTTGCCAAGTTGCTCTTGTAAATCTTTCATGTTCTTCATGCTTTGACTGCCTTTGTTAGGTTTCTTGCTTTTTTTCTGTTTTGAACATGATCCGCTCGATTCCATCATGCTTTCATTCATATTGTTGAGCGATTCAGAAAGCATTAGAGCTAAATTATTCATCGACATCATCGCTCTTTGTTGTCTTGAAGTGGCTGATGATGTTTGAGATTCGTTCATCTCTTTCATTGCAAGGTTTAATTGTTGGTCTATGAGCTGTAACTCATTGAAAACAAAGTTTTTAATATCGGGTTGGCGCATCGCCATCCTTCGTAAAGAGTCTTCTACCATTGCAAAATTGTTGACTATTTCCTTTTGACGGCTTATTTTGTTTGATAATGAAGGGTCGTCCTTCTTCATTTTGCCTAATTCGTTCATAAGTTTTTCTTCTTCGTGTGAAGAGCGAACGACGTTCTCTAATAAAATACGAATTAAATGTGCATCTTCAGCAAGTTGTTCCATTCCCGACATCATCATGTCTAAAGATAATTTGTCTGCCATTTCTTTCATCTTCTTGCCGGCATCTTTTTTCTTTTCATCAGCTCCTGATTCGTTGCCGTTGTTTTCCATCTCTTCGGCATTCTCTAAATCCTCGTTTATATCTTCAGTAGCTTTTTCGTCTTTGGAAATATTGAATGGGTCTTGTAATCCTTTGTTTTTCTGCATGATAGAATCAAGTTGCTGATTCATATTATCAAATTGATTTTTTGCTTCGCTTGCACTTAATGAGTCGTTTTCTGAATTTTGTAGTTTTTCAGATAATTCGTTCATCTTGTCAATCAATTCGTTAAGGTCTTTTTCTACTTTTAGTTGTTCTAATAAAGAAAGATTTCTATCCATCATTTCCTGAAGTTCTTTGTTGTTTTTCTTCAGGTCTTGCATCATCTGCTGCATTTTCTCGCGAGGCATTTCGTTCATCAAGCGCTCTATTTCTTCCATGAGTTTCTTCATTTCCTCTGGAATAACCTCATCGAAAAGTTTGTTTATTTGTTCTTGTTTCTTCAATAATTCTTCAGAAGCTAAGTCATTTTCTTTCATGAATTCTTGAAGTTCTTTTTGTTCTTCTTGAACTTTTTCCCATTCCTCCTGAATCTCTTTTTGTTTTTCCAACAGATCCTTCATTTTTTCCTTGTCGCTCCAATCAAGTTCTTTCTTGGACATCAAATCTTTAATCATTTCCTCAAGATCTTTGCGAAGTTGGTCGAGTTGGTTTGTTTTATCTTCCAATTGTGAAATAATGTTTTCTTCGGAAGCATCGGCTACTGAGTCGAGAGCCTCGCGAGTCGGCATGCTGATAAGGAATAATTCAGAACGTTTAGATTTAGCTCCGTTTATTCCGTCGTTGTCCCATATTTCAAAATAAGATTTAACCTCGTCGCCCGGATACATCTCAAGAGTGTCTAAATCGATACTGTAATAAAATGAAGTGCGAGCTTCTTTTTTATCAATATCAATATTCTTTGTAAAAGATTGGTTTGGTTTATTTTCGACTTCAAAATGATAAAGAAGTTTTGTGAAACCGTAATCGTCGGCGATTAAACCGGAATAATACATCTGCTTAGAGAAATTTTCGTTAAACGGCTGAACTTGAATCTCCGGATAAGCGTCTGGAATCACTTCAATAATAAAAGGAATAGGATTGTTGCTTTGGCTCCATTCGTTAGAGACATTTACATAAAGTTTTGAAGAATGTAATGCCCTAAAATTGAATGTGTAACCGTTGTTTTCCGACTTGATTTCGTGATTTATAGAATCTTGTGATATTTTTATTATGTTGGCGTCTTTTGTGTGGAAAATGAATTTAACTTCTGTTCCTTGTGGAATCAAAAGACGAGTCTTTCCGCTGATTGTCTCTTTTTTCCTTTTTATATATTTAGGGAATGTGAGCTCAGCTTCGTAATGAAGTATAGTAGGAGAAGGATTTACGATGATATTGATTTCTGGACTTAAATATTTGCCTCCGCTGATTTGGAAATTCTCGGACTGATAGATGTTGTTGAAAATAAAACGAAAATCGTTGGTTGAAAGTTTTGTCATCATGCGAGTTCCGGTGGAAGTGATTACGTAAAAAGATTCCGGAATATTTTCGCCAATGACATGGATTGTATATTCCAAATCGTCACCTTGAATTACTTCTATGTCGTTTGTGTTTAACTCGACTTTAAAAGGAAGAGGTTTTTCGTAATGAGTGTTGTAATTGATAATTCTTTTGACAGGTTGTTTTGAAAAATCCGGAACGAAAATTATCAGCAATGTGAGAAATACAAAAGCGACTCCGAAAATTTTTAAGTATTTGTAATTGTCTTTGAGATTGACGGCTTCACTGAATTTTATAGGCTGTAGATTCTTAGTTCTTTCTTCAATAGTCGCAAGAAGAAGCTCGTTGTCGGAATTGTTGCTCGCATCGTTGGTTAGTTGCAGCGTGTTAAGAAGTTTGTCTTTTATTTCAGGGAAGAATTTTCCGATTAGTATTGCCGCTTGTTCGTTAGTCATCTTCTTTCTGAAACGTACCAAGTTGACGAGTGGGATAATGTAATAAAAACAAGCAACAACGGAAAATAATGTTATTAATGTGATGAGAAGAATGAGTCGTATCTTGCTTGACGACCATGAGAAATATTCTATAGCATTGATTATAAGGAAAGAAGTGATAAGTAATGCTGAACCAATCAAGCAGCCTTGAATGAGTTTGTTGAGATAAAATTTCTTTATGAAAGATTCAATTTTATCTAACAATGCATTATTATATGACTTCTTTGCGTCTGAAAACATTTAACCCAAATTAATAACTTGCAAAGATAATGAAAAGACTAAAGACAAAGGGCTAAAGGCTAAAGTTTTTTTGTTATGGTTAAGGAAAAAGTTATAATGCAATTTTGAACTTTTGAAATTCTGATTTTTTTCATAAATTTGTGGATTAAAAAATTGAAGTCATGAAAAGTATAGATAATAGAGTTACTCGTTTATTCGGGATAAAATATCCGATTATATCTGGAGGAATGGTATGGTGCAGCGGAGCAAAATTGGCGGCTGCTGTCAGTAACGCAGGCGGTCTCGGTCTCATAGGTGCAGGCTCGCTCAAAGCTGATTTGTTGCGCGAACATATTATAAAATGTAGAGAACTGACAAAGGAACCATTCGGCGTCAACGTACCATTGATGTCGCCATATTCAAAAGAACAGATGGATGTCATCATAGAAGAGAAAGTCCCTATCGTATTCACATCGGCAGGAAATCCTCAGCTGTGGACTGAGACCTTGCATCAGCATGGAATCAAGGTGGCGCATGTGGTGTCGAGCTCCAAGTTTGCCTTAAAGGCGCAACAGGCTGGCGTCGATGCTGTCGTGGCAGAAGGCTTTGAAGCTGGCGGTCACAACGGACGCGAGGAGACAACCACAATGGTGCTTGTTCCATCAGTGAAAAAAGTGCTCGACATTCCTCTCATTGCAGCAGGAGGCATAGCCACAGGCGCTGCCATGTTAGCGAGTTTCGCCTTAGGAGCAGAGGGCGTGCAGGTCGGAAGCCGCTTCGCAATCAGCGTTGAAAGCAGCGCAAGCCCTGAATTCAAAGAGTTATGCACAAGACTCAACGAAGGCGACACCATGCTTTCTCTCAAAAAGATTAGCCCGACAAGATTGATAAAAAACAAATTCTTCGAACAAGTTGACGCTGCTGAACAGGCGGGCGCATCAAAAGAAGAATTACAAGAAATTCTTGGTCGCGGCAAGGCACAGCAAGGTATCTTCTTCGGCGACATAGAAAACGGCGAACTTGAAATAGGCCAGGTCTGCTCTCTTTTCAGAGAAATTCCTACAGCAAAGGAAATAGTGGATAATATGATTTCTGAGTTTGAAGAGGGATTAAAGGTACTAAAGGGATTAGAGGAATAGAGTGATTTGAGGATTAGAGGAATTGAGAAAATAATTATCTTTGCAAAAAAAATAAAAATACATAATAAAACTATGAAAGAAGTACGCGTACGTTTC
>JAGBVS010000114.1 GCA_017630195.1 Bacteroidales bacterium
CCAGAGCAACGGACAGGGCAACCTTCTTAGTCAGCTTCTTCATAGTATCAATCTCCTTCTGGTTTGGTGGGTTTTCCTTCCCTTTGATGTATTCATTATAGCACGGTTTGTGCCTAATGTCAAGTTAAGAGTTTGTTAACTTCCGGGGGTTCCTGCCCTTACTCGTGAAGGGCAGGGATGTCGATGCAGGAACGGCTGGCGATGTAGTCGGCCATGTGAACCACTCGGTCAATGTTGGTGAAGGGCTTGTCATCCTTGTCGGTGGTCCACTGTCCCATGTGGGAGCGGATTGCCATGCCGATGAAGGGGGAGAAACTCAAACCAGCTTCAGCGCAGAAGGTTTCCCAGTTGATGGCGGCATTCTTTGCGTGGTCTGCGTACTGACTCTTGTCCATCTCTGCGCTCATGCCGTACTTGCAAGAATCGTGCATGATTGCGGCAGCATAGGCGGCATCCTTGTACTCCTGCGGCATGTAGGCGTAAGTGCTGAGCTTCAGCAGTTCATCCAGCATCATCACGACTGCCTTGGTGTGACGAACCAGACCGCCCTGACCCTGAGAGAACTTGGGATGGTACTTGCCGGAACTGGATGCACCAATTTCAAAGAAGTAGGCAGGAACAGCGGTGGTCATGTACTCGGTAACAGCGTTGCGAAGCTCTTCATTCTGGATGCGTGCGATTTCAGTCTTAAACATGGGTATCAATTCCTTTCTCTTGGGCTTTCCTTTGCCCTTTCGTTGTACTTATTATACCATGGGGAGAACCATTTGTCAAGTTAACTGTTTGTTAAGTGAGGGAAGTGGGATTCGAACCCACGGTTCCGGTTCTGCTGGTGTCTTACCTACTGGACTACCCAAAGGGGCAGGAATCGAACCTGCGGTTCCAGACAGAGGGCGTCTTTACCAACTGGACTATTCCCTCACCGACATCTATAGTATAGCACAGGTGGACACAGATTGCAATAGGGTTTACAGACCTTTAACAATTTTGTGAAAATCGTACAAATTGAGTATTTATGCGATTTTGCTGAATTTTTATGCGAAGTGGGGGTGGAATGGAAAAACTGGCCGACGCATTCGTCGCCGGCCAGCCAAAAAGGAAATACTGGTTCAAAAATTAGCCCCTTTCCTTTTGTTGTATTTATTATACCACAAAAGGGCTTGTTTGTCAAGCCCTTTTTATAGTAAAAGTAGTCCAAGAGGTAGAGGTTTCATAAGTGCAGGTGTAACCAAAGGGGCCGAAACCTTCGTTCCAAATGGCCTGATAACTATCACGTTCTGCGTATTTGCATTGAATCTGATAGCTGTATTCCCCTTCTTCTTGAAGAGCAGCGTAAGCCCTTTCGAAAGTATATTCCCAACCTTTGGGAGGAATAGGCTTACGAGAAGCTCCAAAGTCAAGAGAAATACTGCCGCCGCACCACATCAGGGTCAAGATTCTATTGGCTTCTTCTACCCAGCGCATGAATTCGGATTTAATCCAATTTGCAGTGGTTTCATTGTCGCAGATAAAATAATCTTCTTTGTAAATTGCCGCGTGGCCTGTTGTGGCAATTCGAGAACGCAGGAAACTTTCTACAAAGCGTCTATCACATTTATCATCACCATTGACCCAAGTAGATTCCAAAATTATGAATCCTTCTTTTTCAAGTTGTCTGCCCCTACGCCTTGCATTGGTAGTTTCTCCAATTTTAATCATCGCAGGATTTTCTTCATGCTGCGCAAAATAAACCTCAGAATAAACACCGTAACTCATTATTTTGTTCCTCTCTCGTTTGTTTGTACCTTTATTATACCAGAAGGGGCTGAGGTTGTCAACCCCTTCTAGTGTTAAGTTTTAGCTAATCAGGTCGACAAACTTGCTGGCCAGAAACTCGGCAAAGGCATCGCGGTCAATGGTGTAGTAGTTGCGAACTGCCGGCATGGGACGGCGTTCAGTTTCAACCCAACGGAACATGAAATCTCGGCGGCAATCGCCGACCCATTCGCGGCACTCGTCCCACGTTCCGCGGAAAACTTCCTCACGATTGCGGTCAATTACGCAATGGATTTCCACATTGACCATGATTTCAATGGGTTCCTGTCGTGCAATCTTGATAAAACCATCTGCGCGCATGTTTGCGAGAGAATAGGGCTTGTACTCAGCCGGTACCCAGCGCATACTGGCGTTGCCAGCCCAACAGGTGCCCTTAGCCTGTTCTCGGGTCTGCGCGGTGCGCATTTCATCGTACTGCTTATTGGTGAATTCATTCAGGCCGAGGGCTTCGAACAGGGACATGGTTGCTGCGATACGAGCAGCATTAGCATTGACGGAGTACTTCATAGTATCAATTCCTTTCTTTCTCTTGGGGATTGTGTTCCCCTCTTGATGTATTTATTATAACATGGTCGGTCGGGTTTGTCAAGTTAAGATTCTGTTACGTAGTATTTAATGTAAGCCTGCCAGCCATGGCCGATGGTCTTGGCGTAGATTTTGCCCTCTTTCACAAGGTCAAGGCAATCATCCAGCAGATTCACATGCCACACGTTGAGATAAAAACCGAGGTCACGAAGACGAATGCCATTCTTACCGGACTTTTTGATTGCTTCATAAATCTTTTCTTTCATGTTATTTCCCTCACTTTCTGAATCTATTATATCATGGGGAAGAGGAATTGTCAAGCATTTTTTGAACTTTTTCAAAAATTTCTCTATCTTCTTCAGACTCTTCAATGTATTCTCCGCTTCTTTGGCAATAATCACCAACGCCAGCAGAGCATAATTCACTACCACGTCCACACACATCAAATGGACAGCCATAGCAGGGACATTCCTTACAATAATCAGACATTTTGTTTCCCTCACTTTCTGAATCTATTATACCACAGGATTGGGGTTTTGTCAACCCCTTTCCTGAATTTCCTTTAATTCTTTTTTGTAAATTTCAAGCCATTCCAAAGCTCTGGCCACATCTTTTTCGGCTTTCTTGACTCGTTCTCTTGCTTTGTATTCTTCCTCAGAGTATCCGTGCATCAGAACGCACATTTCTTTTTCCAAGTCCCAAGCCTGCTGCCGAACTTCGTCTTTTTTGGTTCTTACTTCCCAAGCCTTCGCTCTGACTACTTCACGCTCACGAAGCTCCTGAATCTTATCTTCCTGACTTGCGTATCTGTAGTCATAGCCACGGAAACCCTGTCCGCCGAAGGAATCGGGGCAAGTACCGATTGCGTATTTGCCCTCTAAAGCATGATACTCTTTGAACAAGTTATCCTCTACCTCTTGGAGTCGGTCTGCTTCGTCGTGAATACTTTCAATCTGCTGAGCCAGTGCCTTTTCCTCTGCAGTGGTGGGGTACTTACCGTAATACTTCCTTTTCATTTGGTTTGCTCTCCTTTGCTTTTCTTGTATACATTATACCATAGAGAAAGGGGTTTGTCAACCCCTTTTCACAAATTTTTTGATTCAGCTACAAAATACTTCGCGCCAGTTCTTTCCAGAATGTGCTTGGTCTGTTCGCTTAGGTCTTTAGTAGCACAGTAGCAATTTACAATGATGTACTTTTCCACGTCAATGTAATTAACAGGGATTCCATATTCTTTCAACTGGAACAGGGCAAGCTCCCATTCATCGCCCTTTTTAAAGGTTGCTTCGACCTTCCAGAGTTTGTCCTTGCGTGCTTTTTCCTCAAAGTACTTGACAACCCAAACACCCACCAGATTACACAGGGCAACGATTCCAGCTTTCCACCAAAGGGGCAATTCGCACAACATGTAAACTGTTACGATTGTGTAAAGTCCGTAGGCTACTGCATTGACAACTGCAGCGGCAGTCTTTCCGCATTTAATAGTTGCGATGCTCTTGATAGTCTGAATGATTACGTTAGCGATGTTCAAAAGGATGAAAGTTAACAGCAGATTCATTTAATTGTCCTCCTCAAATTCATAGTGGGTCAAATTTCCTGCATCATCATAGAAAGCCTGAATGAACCAACCATCCACCCAAATGTCAAGCTCGGTCGCATCTGCTTCGTGGCCGATTGTGTACCATTCCACATCTTCGCTCAGATACTCTACCTTGTTTTTGCGAAGCCAGCCAACCATTTTGCAATGGTTTTTCTTTTCAATCAACTGCTTAATCTGTTCAAACATTTTTGTTTTCCTCTCTTTCGTTTGCTTCTGGATACATTATACCATGGGTCAGGGCTTTTGTCAAGCCCTTTCCCAAACTTTTAACATTCTCTGGTAAATCGAATCTTCGTTACTGCTGAAGTATTCCAGACGATTGGAAACAATTCGGTCATCATTGGTCATGAATCGGAACTCTTTCAGACCGCCATCCCACAAACAGTAGAAGAACTGACAAACAGCAATCAGCAGATACATCAGCAGGAAGTAGGGCAACTTAACCTTGCTCACCAGTCGGAAGCATCCGCCACCCTGCGTGCCGTCAGTCAGGTAGATGTTGCAGATAAAACGCTCAATGGGGTTGGACTTCTTACAATTGAAAATGTACTTTGCATCTGCGTAGCTAATCTTTTTAGTCATGGTTATCAGTTCCTTTCGTCTTTCGTTGTACTTATTATATCATAGGTTCGGGAGTTTGTCAACCCCCAAACCGCTTTTTTCTAAAAACTTTTTTGTCCAAATCCTCGGCAGTGGCGTAAACGGGAGTCCAGCCGGAATCGTAAGAGATAACCGAACGGCATTCGCACTCAACGATTTCAACTTCTTTGATAGATGCCAGAGGGAAGCGATTCAGCAGGATACCATCTTCCGCATAGTACAGTTGCCAGTTGTTACGAGTACCCCTATGCCAAAGGAAGGGGGTTATTTCCTTTACATCACCGTCAAGGAAGGTGATTCGCAGGGTCGGGCGATAGTACTTGATTTCCTCAGTTGCGATTTTCTCAATGAATGCCTTAATCTTCTGGAACATTGTTTTGTTCTCCTCTCGTTTCTTTCTGATACTATTATAACCCCTCTACTGGATTTTGTCAAGCCTTTTAGGAACGATTTAACATTCTCTTAACATGTAAATTTTGTGTTAAAAATTCTGGAATGCTTGTATTGTCGGAAAAACTCGCCGCTGCGCCCGGCCGCGGCGAGCCCAAAGGAAATGGGCCCTCAGCGTTTGAGGACCCACTCGGGGAGGCTCTCCCAGAGCCGGGAGAGGTGGCAGGTGGCCACCGTGGAGCGTTCCCACTCCGTGTCGGCGCCATCCCAGAACCACTCGTGGTGGTCGATGGTGACCATGTCACCGTGGAAGGAGACCTTGATGGTCTCGCCGCAGGCGGTCCAAGAACCGCGGCCTGCGAACAGGTGGCCGGGGCGGCTTTCGAAGCCGTAGTTGGTGAGAGCGTTGATGATGTTCTTCATGGGGTCATCCTCCTTTGTTTTTCCCTTTCGTTGATACTATTATAACATAGGGAAAGGGGTTTGTCAACCCCTTTTCTAAAACTTTTTTACTTTTTTTTCGTGCCCTTCAGGTAGTGCTTGATTGCCATCACAGCGAGGGCGGCAGGGAAGCACCAGAGCCAAGCAGGGGAGAAAAAAGCAGAGTACAGAAAAGCCATCATCATCAGAACCATTTCGAGCATTGTTGTTTACCTCCATTTGTTTTCCTCTTTCGTTGTACTTATTATAACACACAATTGTGACGCGAGTATGACAAACGGGGCACAACAATAAGAAATCCTCGGATTACTCCGAGGACTTCACACGAGGGACGGCAAGCGTTAGGCGGTAGCCCGTGCCGTTGAAACTGAAGGTTAATTCCCTTTCCTTGTTCGTGACTTCGATGTTCTGGCATTCAGTGCCGAGGGCTTCAGCCAGCAGGTTCACAAGGTGCTGTTTGTCGGGACATTCCTTGCGCTTCTTCTTTGCCGTGTCGAAGTTGTAAACCGTGGGCTTTTTCGTGCCGGTGCTTCTGGCCTTCTTGCTTGCCTTTTCCTGCTCTGGAGTCAGTTCGAAAAGCTTTTCACCCTTATCGATTTTGCGGTCGGCTTCCAACATTTCCTTTGCTTCCTGCTCCGTCAGCCCCAGGGCTTTCATAATCTTCTGGACTTCAGCGTTCATTTTGTATTACCTCCCTTTCACCTACTATTATACAGCAAATGAATGTGAATGTCAAGTTAAATTTGGAAGTTCTCACAGAATGAGAACTTCCAGATTCTTCAGGTGCTTGAATGCGTTCATCATTTCCTGAGCGATTACAGCACCTGCGCCCCATTCATCAAGGTTGCGCTGTTCATCATCGAACAGGATGCCGGGGCAGGTTCTGCAGGTGCTCTTGGGCGTTCCATACTTTACAATGTGGATTTCGTCCCATTCAACGCTCGGCAGGTGCTTGGCAAGCCATTCACGCTTCACGGCGGTTACTGCTTCATTGTAAGCATCGGAGCCGGACTTGCTCAGCCAACTGATAACGCCCACCGTGTAGCCCATGGCCTGCGCCTTGTGGATGTATCGGGCCAGCAGGGAGAGATTCACCAGCGGCTTGGCCACTGCGTAGGGTCGGGTGTTCTCAGCAATCAGGTCAGCCAGCCAGTTTTCCACGCCGTACAGGTCTGCGATGGTGCCATCCATGTCGAAGTAAATTGCCTTATTCATAGTAACAACTCCTTTTCTTTTGTTGTATTCATTATAACAAATTTTTTTAAATTTGTCAAGTTAAGTTTTTGTTAACCAACCGGATTAGTGGAAATCCGGTTGGTTCTGGGTGTAGCCCTTTTGCTTGTTCTTCTTGGCCTTTGCCATCAGCCACGCAGGAACCCTGCCCCAGTTGTTCAGCTTGTAAATTTCGGTCAGCTGTTCGGGCTTCATGATGTACATGGTGACAATCTGCCCAGCCCCACCTCGTACAATCAGAACGCCAGTTTCTGTGACTTGCTTCATCTCGTACAGGTTGTTTCGATTGAAGTATTCAGCAGTTCGAATGACTTCACCAAAGCCGATGGTCTGGGCGATGTAGGTGGCGCGGTCTGCGCGCTCGTTGCGGAAGTGAAGAGATACCTTGTTAGCCATTGTGGTGTCCTCCTTGCTTTTTGTACCTTAATTATAGCACAAGGGGAGCAGGTTGTCAAGCCTTTTCAGCAGAAAAATAAAAAAAAGTTTTTTTCAAAAACCTATTGACAAACCACCTTTGCTGTGGTATACTATAGTCACAGGTTGAGGGAAACCGGAGGTTAAGCCGCGGCAGCCAATGCGGTGAACGGGTTCAAATCCCACGGTGGACGCATCGAAAAGACTGTTTCCCTCCGCCTGAACCCTAATGAACCTCGGGGTGGTGCAAGCGATTCACCCTAACGAACGACTCTAATAAAGTTGAGGTCGCCCCGAGCGGATTTAGAAACCCCATCCCAAGCTCTATTGTCGCTGGTTCGAGTCCAGCCCCTGCGGCCCCTAGCTGGGCGGAAGGGTAGCCCAGTCGGTTAGAGGCGAGAGTTTTGGGATGGGGTTTACAATTATTTAACATGTTAAATTTATGTTAAATTTTCTGGAAGAGGTATATTGTGGCAAAAACTGCGCGCCACAGCCGCCGGCGCGCAGCCAAAAAAAGAGTGGCTCATGCCACTCTTACCGGATGCCAGCCCTGATTGATGAGGCGATTCCGCATTTCAGCCTCCCATTCTGCTTCACTCCTGGACGAATAAGCTTCGATGCCTCGCAGGCCAGATGCACTGAAGATGTACCACATGTTATCAGTTCCTTTCCTCTTGGATTGATTATATTATACCATGGATTAGGGGTTTTGTCAACCCCTAATTTACAATTTTTTTGATTTTTTTGTATCCAATCAAACAACGCCAAAGGGCTTTGATGGGATTGTCCTTGGAAGGCCCATGCCAATGAATCACAATGTCCTCTTGGCATTCAAGGAAATATCGACGCTTTTCATAATTGCTACTGAAAACGTATTCCAGAGTTACCGTGTTGGAAGTCTTATTCTCGTAAATGATGCACCACATGTTATCAATTCCTTTCCTGTTTTCTGTATACATTATAACATAGAAAAAGGCTTTTGTCAAGCCTTTTCTTTGTTAAATCGTAATTGCTGCCCAGAAAATTTTTCTATCTCTATTCTTTTCAGAATATTCGCAGTAATCAGTCTGATAGCCTTTTTCGGAAAAAACCTTAATTACCTTTTTTGCGATGGCGATTTCAGACGCTCTGGAACCAGCATTGCAGGTGGTAAAACTGTAATAACCGCGTTCAGTGAGTCCAGCAAGAGCTTTCTCGATATTTTCGGCAAGTTTCATCTGCTGAAGGGTTTCAGGAGTAGGAATGTTTTCCAGAAGTTCATTGTAATATTCGTTCATCGTCTTAGCCATTGTTGTTTCCTCTCTTTCATTTCGTTGTACTTATTATACTATACTTTTGGGATGTTGTCAATACTTTTTATGTTAAGAGTGGGTTAAACCCACTCTTCATACGCTTCTTTGTTTGCTCTCTTGGCTTGCTTGTAATTCTTGCAGGCAACGCTTACGTCTCGGTGGGCCTTCTGCTGGTTCTTCTTTTCTACCTTCTTGAAATGCTGTTTCTTAGTCATGGTTGTTATCTCCTTTGCTTTTGTTGTATTTATTATAGCACAATTTCAGGATGTTGTCAATAGGTTTGAGAAATTTTTTTTCTACACCTCTTAAATATCGTAAGAGGTGTAGCCAAGCACAAAGCGCTGTCCTTCAAGGTCCATGGTGTTGTAAAACTCGCCATCGCCGAGCTCTTCAAAGACTTCTTCAAGGCGACCAACCAGTTCGGGCTGAGTAAAAACACGATACTCTTCATTCCAGTTATCATCAAAACCTACGAAGTCATAGATGTCGATGTGGATTTCTCCATTCAGGTTATTGATGAATACATCACCGTAGCGTTCCAGTTCGTTCACCAGGTTCATCATTTCGTTCTTAGTCATTATTGTTTCCTCTCTTTCGTTTTGTTGTATTTATTATACCATGCTAGAATGGGTTTGTCAACCCCTTCTTTTGTTAATTATTTGGCAATCTTCCAGATTTCTTCTTCGCCATCCATCCAAACACGTTTACACAGCGTGCCATCTTCATTGGTGTAATCATCATACCAGATACATCCTACCTGCTGGCTATCAATCCAAGTCCACTTGTTTTCCATTGCGTTCCCCTCACTTTCTGTATCTATTATAGCATGAAAGGGGTTGTTTGTCAACCCCTTCTTTTGTTAACTTTCGTGGTAGCGACCTGCGCCATCATACCAACCCGACTTCTTAGGAGTGGAGTAGGTGGGAGTGTAGCAGCCATAACCATTAGTGTTGTAGCTAGTGGAGTAGTTGGCACGGGTGGAAGGGTTGAAGCGGTCAACATCCTTGGAACGGTCGGGGGAGTAGCCATAGCCAGTAGAACGATTACCATACATCATTGTTGCTTACCTCTCTCTCATTTCGTTGTACTTATTATAGCACACTGGAAGGGGTTTGTCAACCCCTTTTAGCGCCAGTTGAAGGTTAAGACGTTGTAAACTTTTTCCAGCCACTCGGGAGTCTGGCTCATGGTCATGGACTCGTAAACTACCACGACAACCAGAGTGGTAAGCAGGTAAGCGGCGAAGATGATACCGAAGATTGCGAGTGCGAGCATTTTGTTTTCCTCCTTGTTTGTCCCTTTCGTTGTACTTATTATAGCACAGGTTCAGTTATTTGTCAATACCTTTTTTGAAAAAATTTATAATTTCGTGGCGGTAGTGCTGTAATACAGTGATACCGAGATACAGTACAAACAGAACAGCAATAGCAACCCAGGGATTAATACCAGTAGAAAGGATTCTATCTGCGATGGCCTTGCCGAGCTTGTGTCTAGTGATGCAATTCATTGTTGTTCTCCTCTCTTGTTTGTACCTTTATTATAACACAGTGAGAGCCTGCTGTCAAGCCCTCACTATGTTAAGTATTTGTTACCACACGGCAATCTCTTCGATGTCATGGCAACGAGGTGCGCCACAGTTCATGCGCTTACCATGTTCCCACCATGTCATGGGATCCTTAGAACCAACCAGACCTTCTTTGTGATACTTATTGTACAGAGCAATGATTGCTTCTTCCTTGCTGTTGGATACTGCGACGAGCTTGTTATTATTGTAGATTGCTACCATTGTTGTTTCCTCCCTTGTTTCTTTCTGTGTCTATTATAACATACTCTAGGGCTTTTGTCAAGCCCTAGGTTTGTTAAGAGTCTGTTAACCGTTGACTCTCAGTGCTTCTGCCTCAGTGGTAGTCACTACGGTGAAGCTGTTGCCAGTCTTAGCCATCTGACGGAAGCCGAAAGCCTTGGCCTTGCGCTTGTTGTAGAACATTGCGGTTCTGTTGCCCTTGGTGGTGGTGTAGCCTACAGTGTATACAGTCTTCATGGTGTTGTTCCCCTCTCTTGTTTGTACCTTTATTATAGCACATGAAGGGCTTGTTGTCAAGCCCTTCTTTTGTTAAGTGTTTGTTAAGCGTTCAGTGCCAGCTTACGCAGGAACTCTTTGTAGGTAAGCTTGCGGAAGTACTTGCCAGTGAGGTAGTCGGCAATCATGGTGGCCTGTTCCATGCTGCAGGTCAGCTGCTGGAATTCGCACCAGTCCATGAACTTCTTTGCCAGACTGCCCTTGCGAACCTTGTTCAGTTCGTCCTTGATGGTATCCAGAGCGTAGGGGTTGTTGAAGTACTTTACCTGCTTGATGAGCCATACTGCGATGTTATTCTTATCCATTGTTTTCTCTCCTTTGTTTTTCCCTTTTGTTGTATTAATTATAACATGGGCTGGGGCTTTTGTCAAGCCCCTTGAATGTTAATTTTAGAAGAAGTATTCTACCACTTCTGCCGTGTCTACGTTGTATTCCTTTGCGAATACTTCGGCGAATTCTTCCTCGGTCATCTCGGGCGGATACTTTTCGCTGAGCTCATCCCACAGGTCTGCCAGGGTCATCCAGTAATACTTCTTTGCCAGTTCCTTCATAGTCATCTTCATTGTAATTTCCTCCTTTGTTTTTCCCTTTCGTTGTACTAATTATAACACAAGAAGAGGGGGTTGTCAACCCCCTCTCATGTTAAGTATTTGTTAAGTCAAGTATCCACAGTACCGAAGTTCCAGAATCTCATCGTCATAGATGTAGCGTGTGCCGCAATCATCCACAAGACCTGCAGCCACATCCCCCACCATCCAGTCCTCTACGCCTTCCCAGACCCACTGTTCACCGTTGAAGGTCTCCAGCACCATCACATCCTCCTGCTGGTTCACCTCTACCACAGTGTAGGCCATCGGATACACCTCTGCACTTGCTACAGTACACAGCAGCAGAGCAACCATCACCATCATCATCATCTTACGCATTGTCTCTTCCTCCTTCCTTCTACTGGGTTAGCACTTAACCCAGTTGCCGCACACGTTGCGTTCTACTACCCAGTTGCCGCCAATCTGTTCGCCGTGGGCGATTGCTTCCTTCTTGGTCTTGGTGTAGTGAGCAAAAATCATGTCGCGGACGGTGTCGATGTTCTGTTCGTTGTATACTCTGTACTTCATTGTTGTTTCCTCCTTGTTTGTCCCTTTCGTTGTACTTATTATAACACATGTTGCAGCAGTTGTCAACACTTTTCTTTGTTAAGTATTTGTTAAGTGTAGTTAACAAACATTTAACATAATCTTAACTATTGGGCAAATTAGCGAGTTTGACCAATTAACACAAATTTAACAAAGATTTAACGTAGAGTTAACAATACGCGCAATTCGGGCCGCTTTGGCCGGCAGCGGCCCGAGCAGATGGGGTGCTAGTTTCACTTGAGCCACAAGCCTGACTTTTAGGAAAAGGATTGTTTTTATTTTTATTCTGTTAAGTTTGTGCGAAAACTAAAGGCAAAGAGAAAGAGCAGAACTAATAGCTCTGCTCTTGGATACCCTACCCCCGGGGTGGGTTTTTGGGAAAAAGTAAAATTTTTGTTAAGTTTTTGTTATGCTCTGACCAAAAATAAAACCTAAAGGCTTTTAAATTTCAGAATCACGGCATCCAGCCATATAATTATGACAAAACATATTACACTGACCATCTGGCCCCTCGCAAGGAGTATGTTCGGCAATAAAATCTTCAATTCTATCCAACTTACATCTCTTTATAAAATCATTCCATCCACATTCTTTTAAGATTTGTTCCGCAATATACTCGTCTCTCTTTCGAATATATTCATCAATCTCCTCTTGACTAGGGCACTCTAAATTAGTCTCTACCTCTTCATATTCTATACCCGTAATCGTTTTTCCGAACAATTCAAATTCTTTTTCTTCAAATCGAAGCTTAGCACTCATATACTCTCTTTTTAATTTAAATACATCTCTAAGCCCTAGCTCTGGAGCAATTTCATGCCTAAATCTTTCAGAAGCCTTCATACCGACTACCCCTGCTTTATTTACAGTTATCATTTACAACTTTCTCCATTATTTTAATCATAGAGTCTCTAAACAACTTAGCTCTATTGGCTTCCCGAGTGGCCCCTTCGATATCTCCACTCCGCAGCCTACAAGCACAATCATATTCTGCGATTCTTGTCTCTGTTGCCAAATCACTAATTAAAGCCTCTAATTTACTAACAGCAACCTGTGTCGTCTCCATCGAATCCCTCCCCTAGAGTTTGTTCCAATAGATATTCAAAAATGCCGCAAATGATTCTAATTGGTGTACAAATTACCAATAGCAACATTCCTAAGCTCTTCATTTTTTTATCTTCAACTGCCGCAATTAATTCAGCATTTTCTACTAGTCCATACATGCCGATTAGCATCCATAAAATCAGTGCCCACATTTGCCGTTCACCTCTTTTTATTTTTATTATACCATAAAAATTTAAATTAATCAAATTTGCCCAAAGCCTTGACTTTTCACAAAAAATATGGTCTAATTTATACAGAAGAAGGTGAGAACTATTAAACTTGATTATTCGTTAAAAACTGTAGAAGAGCGAAAAGCTTTTGTCGAAAAACTGCTAGCTGAAATGGATGGCGAACCTAATGCCGCATATTGTGAAATTTTAGCAGATTATTTAGTAATTCCAATAGAGCGAGCAGAACGTAAAGAACGTCAGATTATGACTGACAATCGTATGGCCACTATCAATAAACGTGAGACTAGTCTTGAAGGTCTCATCGACCAGCTAGAAAATGGCGAAGACGGCATATACAATTTAATCAACGAATCTAAATCCACTATTCTTCAGCCTAAAATTTCTATCACTAAAAAAGATTTGGAAGAAATTCCATTCCTAGCCCAACTCCGTGATTCTATTGAACGATGGGAAGGGATGTTAAAAACCGCTGAAGGAAGAGAAGCGTTTATAATTAAGAAAGCTCTTATTGAAATGCGGAAAGACCAATATGTTATTAAAAATACTTACCGCAAACCAGTAGTGCCGACGAAATTAGTGCGCTCCCACCCTCAACTCGTTCTAGATGAAGGATATGAAATTAATCCTGAAACTAACGGAATAGAGGCTTGGGGATTTAGTTTATGTGACCCAAAAGTATGCCAAGCAATTTTATGTAATTATTCAAAACTTAAAGAAAACTCCTGGGGCAATTTTGAAGGCGATATTTATTTTTTAATGGAAGATTTTGATAAAGTTGCCACTGAAGCCCTTGCCGAATATCCTATTTTAGAAAAAATTGTTGAATGTAAGATTGACGGCAAACAGAACATAGAAATTCAAAAAACCTTGGAAGAAGAATTCGACAAGAAACATTCTCTTGAATATATTTCTTCACTATGGCGAAATAAGATTCCTCAATTAATTGCCGAATACGCTGAAGCCCAACTACTTGATTGGCACTATTTACAAGTTGAAAAAGGAAAATATAAAAAGTGTAGTAGATGTGGGCAGGTTAAATTGGCGCATGGCAAATATTTTTCAAAGAATAAAACCAGTAAAGATGGTTGGTATTCCATCTGTAAGTGCTGCCGTTCTAGGAAAAATAAAAAGGAGGAATAAAATATGGCTAATACTTCTCCATATGCGGGTTTATATTACTGCGAACATTGCCATAAAACCAAGCCTGAAAAAGATTTCTATGGTTCTAATAATTTAGTTAAATATCCTAATAATGGTAAATTAACTCAATGTAAACAATGTATTAGTATGCACATTGATAACTGGAATCCTGATACTTATATGTGGATTCTTGAAGAATGCGATGTGCCGTATATCCCTACTGAATGGGTAGGCTTATTACAAAAATATGCTAAAGACCCTGCTAAAGTAACTGGTTCTACTATTTTAGGTCGTTACTTGGCGAAAATGAAACTTAAGCAATATCGCGACTATCGTTGGAATGACACTGAATTTTTACAGGAACTTGCCAACCAAAAGATAGAAGCAACTATGAAACAAACTGGCCAGTACTCGGCTGCCGAAATAGCAATGGCGATTGAAGAATCTAATAAAATTGTTATGCCGGAAAAGCCACCAGAGCTATTGGCCCAACAAGTACCTGTTCAATCTTATAATCCTTTTGAGCAGGAAGATGAAGAAGATTTATCAAATGGTCTTACCCCTGAAGATATTACTTATTTAAAAATTAAATGGGGTAAAACTTATAAACCAGACGAATGGTTACAATTAGAAAAACTTTATGTAGATATGATGGAATCATATGACATCCAAACTGCCGGCCATATTGATACGCTTAAATTTATTTGTAAAACAAGTTTAAAAGCGAATCAACTCCTGGATTTAGGAGACGTAGACGGCGCCCAGAAGATGCTGAAGATGTATGATTCCATGATGAAATCCGGTAAATTTACTGAAGCTCAGAATAAAGCAGAAAAAGGTGAAGCTATTGATTCAATCTCAGAGCTCGTCGCCATCTGCGAAAAAGAAGGTTTTATACCTCGTTTCTACACAGAAGGGCCACAGGATAAAGTTGATAGGGTCTTACAAGACCTACAAACTTATACTAAAACTCTTGTTGTCGAAGAAATGGGTCTTGGTGCCATGATTGAAAAAGCTGCTAAACAAATGCAAGAAGACCAACAGCGCAAAGAATCTAACGATGGTGCGGAAGATGATGAACAGGCAATGGAAGATGAACTCTTTGCGGAAAATGCCGATTCTGATATTGACCCCTATGATATGTATGATTTATTAGAGCAGGAAGATGAATACGCTGAAGCGGATTGGGCGGCTGTTTCCGGGGAGGTGGGCAAATGAATCTAAAAGAAATGATGAGTTTGTCTTCCCTCTCTGGGAATACAAAAATAGGTTTATCAGAAGAGCGTGTGCGGGCTATCATACCTGTCGCACGTCAATATATATCTTTCTGGCGTGAATACCCAGATATATTTGTAGATTTCCTCCAGACCGGTGGTAAAGAAGGAGTGGAAACTACATTTAAATTTTACTTTTATCAACGCTGCTTTTTGCGTGCCGCAATGCGTCATAGAAAAGTATTTGCGTGTTTCCCCCGTGGTTATTCTAAATCATTCCTTTCGGTTCTAACACAGATGATTAGATGTATCCTTTACCCAGGAGCAAAATTATATTCTGCCGCTGGTGGTAAATCTCAGTCTGCCGGTATTCTATCTGAAAAGATTGAAGAAATTTGTGTTATGATTCCTGCCTTTGATAGAGAAATAGATAGACGCCGTGGTAAAACTGTTATCCGTAATGACTATTGTAAATATGTATTTAAGAATGGTTCTTATATTGATAACATGACTGCTGGCGAAAAGTCAAGAGGTAAGCGCCGACAAGGCGGTATATTTGAAGAGTGTGTTTCAATTGATAAAGATATTCTACAACAGGTTCTAATTCCTATTGCCAACATTTCCAGAAGATGTATGGATGGTAGTAAGCATAGTGAAGAACCTCTTAACCAATCCGAATTGTATATTACTACTGCTGGATGTAAAGCTGACTATGCTTATCAAAAATTGATACAGCTCCTCGTCGAGATGATTGTAAATCCGAGCGAGGCTTTTATTATGGGCGGAACTTATCGTATCCCAGTACTTGCCGGACTATATGATAAAAACCTTATTGATTCTTTGAAGCGTGACGATACGTTTAATGAGGCTACGTTCGGTCGAGAATATGAATCAGTATGGACTGGAACTGCCGAGGATGCTTTCTTCGATGGTGATAACTTTGATAGAAATCGTATTTTACAAAAGCCAGAGTATGAAGCTTCTGGGCGTTCAAGTGCTCAAGCGTATTATATTATTAGCGTTGACGTTGGACGTAAGGGCTGTCAATCTGCTGCGATTGTATTTAAGGTAACACCACAACCGCAAGGTCCTGCTATTAAATCTGTAGTAAATATTTATGCTTGGGAAGATGAACATTTTGAGAATCAAGCTATTCGTTTGAAAGAACTTTATTATAAATATAATGCCAGACGTCTTGTAATTGACGGTAATGGCCTTGGTATTGGTTTAATTGACTATATGATTAAACCGCAAATTATCCCGTCTACTGGTGAAGTATATCCAGACTTTGGTATTTATAATGATGATGAAGGCTACTATAAGAAATATCGTTCTGATAGCTGTGAAGATAATGCTATTTATATAGTAAAAGCACAAGCACCTCTTAATACTGAAGCGTATAGTGCTACTCAAACAGCTCTTACTTCTGGTAAATTAAAATTCTTAATAGATGAAAGAACAGCAAAAGATAAACTTATGAATACTTCTGCTGGTAAAGCAATGTCTCCGGAAAAGCGTAGAGAGTATTTAGTGCCCTACGTCTTGACCGGTTTATTAAGAGATGAAATGTTAAATTTGCGCGAAGAAAATGAAGGCGTTAATATTATTTTAAAACCTGCCAGTAAAAAAATTAAAAAGGATAAATTTTCTGTGTTGGCTTATGGTTTATATTATATTAAACAAGAAGAAGATAGTAAACGTAGAAAACGCAATAGAAATTTCTCCGAATGGAAATTCTATACAAGTAGATAAAAAGTGGGCAAATCTTGATATTGCGGTTATTGTATTTTTGAAATTTTATGATAAGGTAGGTGAATTTTATGGACGCATCTCGTGCGGAAATTAAAATTAAAGAAATTTTACAAATGAACGATGTAGATTTCGTTCAAGAGTACACTGTACCTGGTCTATGTAGTTCTAATGGACGTTTGTTACGTTTTGATTTTTGTGTGTTTGACCCTGATGGCAATGTGGATTTTCTAATTGAATATCAGGGCAAACAACATTATGAACCTTGCTCTAAATTTGGGGGCAAGAAAGGATTTTATCAACAACAATTTAATGATAATAAAAAAAGACGTTATTGTGCTTTAAATGGTATTAAGTTGATTGAAATTCCGTATACTGAGGAAAATTTAATTTCTTATGATTATATCATGGAGAAAGCAGAATTATATTAAAGGGAAGGAGTGAGCAGATGGAAAACCGTCAAGAAGAAATTCGTAAGAAGGGCTTCCGTATGGGACGTGCTTATTATGAAGGTCCCCCTTTAAATAATGCCTCAATCAAAATAGGTAAGCAAACTTTACAAGATGCTATTTTGGACCTAGGGTATTTAAGAAAGGTCAACGGAAAACTAGGTAATAAACATTTAGTTCTTAAAGCTCTTTGGGAAAAAGACTTAGATACTTTAAGAGAAATTTCTAATTACTTCTATCGTACCAATGGTATCTATTTCAGAGTTGTAAACAGTTTTGCTACCTTGTTTAGATATGACTGGTATGTTGCTCCAGAAGTATTAGATGAAAAAGTAAAAGAAGATAAAATTCTTGAAGATTTCACTAAGATTTTAAGCTTTTTAGATGAAAGTGAAATTGCTGAGAATTGTGCCAATATTGCTTTAGAAGTATTAATTAATGGAGCATATTATGGTTATTTAACCGATAGTAAAAATTCTATAGTATTACAGCAATTGCCAATTAAATATTGCCGTTCTCGCTATAAGGTGAATAATAGACCAGCTGTAGAGTTTAATATGAAATTCTTTGACGAAGAATTTAGAGACCCTAACTATCGTCTACGTGTTTTAGATTTATTCCCTGCGGAATTTAAGAAAGGTTATTTACTTTATAAACAGGGTAAATTACCAAAGGAAAATGCGACAGATACTTTAGGTAGCTGGTATTTATTAGAGCCAGGTCGTGCGGTTAAATTTAATTTTTATAATGGCGATATGCCATTGTTTGCTAATGCGATTCCATCTATTATAGATTTGGATGCGGCTCAAGATTTAGACCGTAGAAAGCAAATGCAACAGTTATTAAAGATTCTAATCCAGAAGTTACCAATGGATAAGAATGGCGATTTAATTTTTGATATTGATGAAGCGAAAGACATCCATGACAACGCAGTTGCCATGACGTCAAACGCCATCGGCGTTGACGTTCTGACAACGTTTGCGGATATTCAGGTAGAGAGTTTGTCAGATAAAAACACAACTACTACTACGGATGATTTGGCTAAGATTGAACGTACTGTTTATAATTCTTTGGGTATGTCCCGCAATCTATTCAATACAGAAGGTAATCTTTCTCTTGAGAAATCTATACTCAATGATGAAGGTGTAATGCGTCCACTCGTATTACAATTTGAAGCTTTTTATAATAGAATTACTAAAGCATTAGGTAGTGCCCCAAAGAAGTATAAATTTAGATTTTATATGCTTGGCACAACTCAATATAATTACAAAGAATTAGCAAAACTTTACAAAGAACAGACTCAAATTGGCTATTCCAAGATGCTCCCACAAATTGCTCTTGGACATTCCCAGAGTTCTATTCTTAATTCTGTTCACTTTGAACAAGAAGTGCTACATCTATCTGAACTTATGCTACCTCCTATGCAGTCTAGTACTATGAACGCAGAAAGCTTACAGGCTCTTGGTAGTGGTAATACTGGCAACGGTAAAACAGGTAGACCTAAAAAAGCAGATGACCAGAAGGCTGAAAAAACAATTTTAAATGAAGAATCTAAAAGTTAAGAAAATTTTGGGCACAACCCGGTAAAAGGAATTGTGTAATTTTCATTCTAATTTAGAGGATATTATAAGGAGGGCAATGAAATTGAAACATGCTTCAATTCCCATGGAAACTCCTATTGAAATTATTAGCATGCAACCTTCCGAATTTTCTCCACTTATCTCTGAGTGTCAAATAAAAGTGTGCTGGGTAGGCGACGACGGCAATCGTAACGACAGCCTTATTACTAAGGAAGTCGCTCGTAAAGCTGCTCCTAGCCTACGCGGTGCGGCTATTGTTGGATACTACGATGAAGTGAAAGAAGATTTTGAACAACATAATAAGCTTTTAGAGGTTCGTGATAATCGTATTGTTATTAAAGAAAATACTAGACCTTACGGTTTTGTAGATTTAGCCGCAGACGTATGGTTCCAGTGGTTCCTTGATGATGATGGCGTTCAGCGCGAATATATGGTAACTAAAGGTTGGTTATGGACAGGTCAATATCCCGAATGCAAGCGTGTTCTTACCAAGGGTAATGGACAGTCTATGGAACTTGATGAAGAACTTACTCGTGGTTCATGGTCAAGTTTTAATAATAGTGGTAGAAAATTATTCATTATTAATGAGACCATTATCTCTAAATTGTGCATTTTGGGTGAAGATGTAGAGCCTTGTTTTGAAGGAGCTAATATTACTAATACTCAGTTTTCTTTTAATCCTGATTTTGCACAAGAATTATATTCACTTATGAAAGATATAAAAGAAATATTGAGTAAAGGAGGAAAACCTATGTACAATGTATATGCTGTTGAGATTGGTGGCGAACTCTGGCGTAATATTTATTCTCACCTAGTTGAGAAGTATCCAGTTGAAAACGCTCCATACACTTCTCAATATAGTGTAGAAGGCGTCTACGAAGAGGGCGAAGGACAGAAGTTCTTTACTGTAGGCGTTGAAGAAAACAAATATTTAAGATTCAATTTTGATTTCAGTGATGGCATTTTCGCAGTTGAAGAGCCTTATGAGCTAACTGAGTTTACCGCACAGGAAACTGCTCAGTTTGATGCTGAAGCTGTAAATGAATTTATTTCTAATTTTATCGCTGAAAATCAGGGCAAAGAAGAACAAGATGAACAGCCCAAAATTGAAGAACCTATGAAGGAAGAAGAGCCTATCCAGGAGCCCATCGAAGAGCCCAAAGAGCCTGAAGAGGAACCTGCTGGACCAGCTTATTCTTTAGACGAGATTCCAGAATATCAAAATGCTCTTGCTCGCATTGCGGAGCTAGAACAAAATTATTCTGCTAAAGAAGAAGAAGTCAATACTTTAAATGGCACTATTGCTACTTTAAATGAGGAACTTACTTCTCTAAGAGAATTCAAAAACACTGCCGACCGCAAAGAGAAGCAGGCTATGATTGATGGTTTCTATATGCTTTCCGAAGAAGATAAGAAAGATGTCGTTGAGCATATTGACGAATACTCTCTAGACGATATTGAATCTCGACTTTCTATTATTTGTGTGCGGAACCGTGTAAGCTTTAATCGTGAAGATGATAATCAGCAGAAGGGTTCTACCACATATTCTTTTGAAGAGCCTGTTGATACCACTCCAGAGTGGATTAAAGCAGTTCTTGACACTGAAAAAGAGTTAAATAAAATTTAAGGAGGAAATTTAAAATGCGAAGCGATTTCTTAAAGCAGCATATTAAGAGCCAGGCTGATTTCGTAGAGTTCGGTTATGGTCAGTTAGAACCTAATCATCTATCTGCACAGCGCACTGGTCAGATTTATGCTCAGCTACCCGCTAACAAGGCCATTAAGGTTCTAGAGCAGGGTCAGTTTGTTAAGTATGATTATGCCGCTGAAAATGGTGGCGAAGTTAATTTCACCGGTCTAGGTGAATGGATGCTAGTTTACAACGAGGTTAAGCTATATCGTGACGAACAGGTCGAATGCGAATTCGCTCTAATCGCCGATAACTTCAATGCTCGTCTATATTCTCCCCTAGATTGGGCACAGCCTCAGAATTATGATAAGCAGTCTCGCTACTACAATGGCGTTGACGCTGATGGCAATGATTCCATTACTCTAGGTGATAAGACCTATAAGTTTGATGATGTTACTGCTGGTCCTGACTATTATGAAATGAATTATACCGAAGACCCCTTCCATTTCATTTCTGACCCCAAGGCCCGCAAGATGCCCGCTGACACTTCTTCTATGATTCCACGTGTTTACAAGACTAATGTTGGCGATATCATCACCACTAACACTATTGCTGAAACCGAACTAGCTCTAGGCGATATCCTATCTCCTCGCGCTGCTGATGGCCTACTCTCCAAGTCTGGCGACGAATCCATGAAGTGGCAGGTAGTTCGTGTTTATACCATGCCCGACCATCAGAAGGGCGTTAAGCTAATGCGTATCGCTTAATTGAAAGGAGGAAAAGAAGATGTTAGATAAGAAAAATCTAGTTCAGTTAATGAAGATCGCAGCTCGCGCTAACTCCTCTGCTCCTGTCGCTTACAGTTTTGGCGATAAGCAGCTTTCCTACGAAGGTGTTAACGAGACTCTACGTAACGAGCTAAATGAGCTCGCTGGTACTTATTCCTTATATCGTGAAAATAAGAACCTAATCTTCTCCATGATTGAGGAGACTCTTGATGATGTTCTACCTAAGAAGGTAGAAGAGCAGTACGACCAGTTTGCTGAAGTTAAGACTTTCGCTCAGGGCGACAAGCCAATCTTCGTTCGCAAGCGTGACCGTCGTGCTCGTGCTAAGCAGTTCGTTACTCGCGTTGGTCTAAACGGTATCTACGAAACCTTCAAGCTTGGACCACACGAAGACGAGCGTTTCGAAGTCCGCACCTCTGCTGTTGGCGGAGCTGCTCAGATTGGCTTCGAAGAGTTCCTAGATGGTCGTGTTGACTTCGCAGAAGTTACCTCCATCGTTATGGAAGGTATGGATGAACTAATCTATGGTGAAATCGGTCTAGCTCTAAAGGCTTCCATCAACCAGCTACCTCCAGCAAACCGTGTTGCTGCTAATGGCTTTGATGAGGCTGCTTTCGACCGTCTCCTACAGATTGCTTCTGCTTATGGCACTCCCACCATCTACTGCACTTATGAATTTGCAGTTCGTATGATTCCAAAGGAAGCATGGCGTTATACCGAAGCTATGAAGGATGAACTCTGGCGTACTGGCCGTCTCGCAGACTATAAGGGCCATCGCGTTGTTATCCTAGAACAGGGCTTCAAGGATGCTACTAACACCACCAAGGTTATCGATCCTGGCTATGCTTGGATTATTCCTACTGGCGCTGACAGCAAGCCCGTTAAGATTGCTTTCGAGGGCGGCACTCTAGTTCAGGAGTACACTCATTATGACCGTTCCCGTGAAATTCAGGTTTACAAGAAGGTTGGCGTTGTTGCTATGCTAGCTAATAACATTTGTGCTTATGTTGATACTTCTCTCATGGGCCAGATGGAAACTTGGAACCTTTCCAATAACAAACTAATTAAGGACTACACTGGTGTAGTTAATGGCTAATTAATTAAGGGCTAGGGTATGTGCCCTAGCCCTATTTTTTATAAGAGAAAAAGGAGATAATTGAATATGGATATGAATAAACTATTTAAGGTAAAGAATCGCAGTGCTAGTGAAGTTGTTTACAGCATTCCAGAAGACGGTATTCGTCGTCCCTTCGCCCCCGGCGAGGTCAAGCGAATTAGCTACGAAGAATTACAGAAGTTGAGCTATCAGCCCGGTGGACGCGAAATTATGACGAATTTCTTACAGATTGAATCTGAAGAAGTTACTAGCGAACTTAATATTAAGCGTGAAGTAGAATATGATATGTCTGAGGAACAGATTATTGAACTACTTCGTTCTGGTAGCCTAGATGCTTTCCTAGACGCACTAGATTTTGCCCCAACTGGAGTTATTGATTTGATTAAGACTTTCGCTGTTCAGCTACCTCTAAATGATGTAGAAAAATGTAATGCTCTTAAGGAAAAGACTGGTTTTGATGTTATGACCGCTATCAAGAATGATATCGCCGATAAGACTGTTGAAGAAGCTGCTCCTGCCGCTGAACGTCGTGTCAAGCCAGCCGCTACCGAAGAAAAGGCTCCAGCTCGTAGAACCACCAATCAGTATAAAGTAGTTACTCCTAAGGCTTAATTTATCGCAAGGGGGAAAGAGATTTATGACAGAGAATAGAACTCCATTCGCTTCTGTTTATAATCGCTTTCTTGAAAAAGTAACTGACGATATGTATATTGAATATACTGTTCAAGATACTATCAAAGATTTACAAAACTTATTGGTTGACGCAATTCCAGGATTTGAATTTCCACGAAAAAATCTTTATGATTATGAAGTAAAGACTGAAATTATTCGTGAGGATACAGTCCTTCCAACCGACTTTGTTCTTGGAGTCGTTTGGAATGAATTGCCTGATGATTTGGAAGTACAAGTCCCTGATGTTATAGTAGAACGTTCTTCATTTGCCGCAGATTTAACGTCAGAAGAAATTAACATTTTGGCGTTATTAATGAAGCAAGCCTGGGTTCAACGCCAAGTTGCTTCTATTGAAAATACTCGTATGAAATATACGGGTAGTGATTTTAAAATGACTTCACAGGCTAACCATTTGGCTAAACTACTTAACCTTTTGGAAGAAGCCCAAAGAGAATCTTTTCACATGCAACGTTTATATAAGAGACGTAAAGCAGGCAAGGATGGCTCTTATGAATCCACTTGGAGTATGTTCCGATAATGTTGGATAAGTATGACATTGGTTTTGATAAGATGGATATTATTAAAAATATTCGTCGTCTTACCAATCAGTTATGGAAGTTAATCCCTATGCGAGAAAATGAAGAAGATTGGCAAAAACAATTAGATACTGTAATATTGGAGTTTGTTGGACTAAATGAAATTTTCATTGGTCCAACTTTTTTACAGGCCCTGAGCAAATTAGAAGCACTCAAAGTAAAAGAAGTAGATTTTGAGTTATATCGAAAGACTATCTTTGAATGTATTAGTTTAATACAAGGATTAAAAAATGAGCCAGTATTTTGAAACTAATTATAGTGCTGCTTTAAGTTCAGTTGCCAAACGCTTAAGACTATCAAATTATCAACAACCAAATAGTCTGCCGTTAAAGCGGCCTGGGCATGATATTGTTGAAGAAGAACAACAAGATGGAACTACTGTAGTAGCGTTAGAACATCAAAAAATGCGTCTACGTGCTATGGGTGGAGATGCCCAGCAAGAAAGAATGATTTATGATAAACGAAAAGCTTTAGACAGAGCTTTATTATACTCTTATCAAGGAGCTAATGTCCAAAAGGTTAGAGAGCCTTCCGAGGAATTTTTAGACCCTCCTGTGTTAAGAGCTTTGATTAATCCTGATAAGCTAAAGCAAGATTATGATGATAAAATTATTTCAATACCATATGAGGCCAATTTCAAATCAGGCGATGTATTTGAATGGTTAGGAACTGGAACTCATTGGTTAATCGTCCTCCAAGACCTTACAGAGTTGGCATATTTTCGAGGCAATATTCGTAGATGTAGTTACGAAATTACCTGGAGGGATGGCGATTCTGTACATCGGACTTTTGCAGCCGTGCGCGGGCCAGTGGAGACAAAAATTGATTATATTCAAAAGCATAGTATAAGTATAGATGAACCTAATCATTCTTTACATATATTAATGCCGCAGACTGAATATACTTTAGCTTATTTTAAAAGATATGCAAAATTTTATTTACAAGATTCTGACGTCTGTTGGAGAGTTGAAGCAATAGATTGGATTAGTACTCCTGGCATTTTAGAAGTTACTGCTGTAGAATATTATGCTAACGAACAAGAAGATAGTGATTCTATCGTAGGAAATCTTATTGTAGAAGAAGAAAATCCAAATACTATTATTGAAAATGCTGCCATCTCTGGTGAAACATTCATTAAACCGAAAATGGAATATGAATATGTTACTCCCTCTAAAGAAGATGGCCAGTGGAAAATTGACTCTAAATGTCCTGTTCAACTTATGGTTGATAAAGATGATCCAAAGAAATGTAAAATTAGATGGATACGTACTATTAGCGGTCAATTTGAACTCTCTTATGGAAGATATTCAAAGACTATTGTAGTTGAATCTTTGTTTTAAGAGTTAAAGGAGAAACGCTTTATGAAGATTGAAGGATTTCAGATTCCAAAATCTAGTTTTTTATCTGTAGATAAAGACATGGAAATTATATCCCAAAAAATACTTTCTAATGAGCGAGTGAAGCGTTTATTATATTATACGACTAAAGATGCTATTAGGAAGCCTAACTTATCTCCTGAACAAAGCATTGAGTTATTTGGAAAAAATATTAAACGAGTTCCAAAACTATATGTTGATGGTTCAGTTTTAAATTATATATTAATTCAATTTGATAATTTTATCCCTAATGAAACAAATCCAGAATTTAGAGATAATACTATTGAATTTGACATTATTTGTCATTTAGATCAATGGGAATTAACTGATTTTCAGCTTCGCCCTTTTAGAATTGCCGCAGAATTAGATTCCATGTTAGATAAAAAACGTTTAACTGGAATCGGTAAACTTGAATTTATTGCTGGTAGTCAGATTATTTTAAATGATGAATTCGCAGGTTTATGTTTAATGTATCGAGCGGTTCATGGCGAAGAGGATAAAAAGTTTATGTCTAATCCTGAAGATGATGAACAGTTTGTTGTAGAATTTAAAGAGATGATGAAGAATGGATAAAGACCTTCGGCTTGCTCTTATGACTGGAATTGATATTCCAATTCCAGAATGTAAATTAGTAGTTCATCAGCCACGAATTGAAGAGATTGCTTTTTTAGGCGATACTCCTTTTTTCACTGGGACTCAAACACTTTGTTTATATAAAAGTATGTTTGTTCAGGGCAACGTTGATTTAGATGACATAAAAAACTTTCAAATATTTATGATGGTAATGACGGAAAAAGAAACCGCAGACAAAAAACGTTGTGTTCTTGATGTATTAAAACTTCTTTTTCCAGATTATAAAGTTCTCTTAACTCCTCGTTCTCTTGTATTTCAGAAAGATGGGTTAGAAAGTGTAATGATTGATGAAGAAAATTTTGACTTTTTACAGGAAACTTTAAGAAGTATATTTTGTGTTAATCTTGGTCCAATGGACCAACAAGCTTTTAATCCAGCGGATGACAAAGCTAGAGAAATTGCGGAAAAACTTATGCGTGGCCGCCAACGTGTTGCCGCTCAAAAAGGTTCTTCAAATTCTTCTATCTTTGTTCGTTATCTTTCTGTATTATCAATAGGATTACGTATACCAATACAAGAATTACAAAAATATACAATGTATCAATTTTATGATTTAATTGAAAGATATTCTTTATACATGAATTGGGACATTGATGTTAGAACGAGGTTGGCAGGAGGCAAACCTGATTCACATCCAGAAAATTGGATGAAAGATTTACATTAAAATTAAAGCCGTTTAGAGACGGCTAGAAGGAGGAACCCAACAATGTCTAGTAAGTTTGGCGTACGTGAAATTTGCGACGTGGTTCTCAAGGCAAAGGCCGCTACTAAGATCGGTAATAAGGTTTTCTATGCTAACGAACCCGTTATGTATTTTGATACTCTAAAGACTTCCAGCATGGAAGGCGCTGCTACCACCGTATATGCACAGGGCGGACGCGGTAATGCTCGTCTAGTTGCATGGGAAGGTGAGCGTACTGTTACCTTCACTATGGAAGATGCTCTAATTTCCCCTGAAGGATTCATGATTCTATCTGGTGCTGGCCTAGTAGATGCTACTGAAGGCAAGCCTTTATATCAGCACATGACTGAAACTGTTGATATGGCTGACGTTGAAATTAATGAGAATACCGCTTCTATTCCTATGTCTGAACAGCCCTATCTACCCGCTAATAAGAATGGTAATTTTGCATATGTTATGTTCATGAAGAACGGCGAAGTTATTACCGAGCCTTATATTCCTACCCATAAGGATCTAACCGTTGATGAAAATGGTAAGTACTGGTTAGAAATTGACGCTCATGAAATTTATGACACTAAGGAAGAAGATGAATATACTATTAAGTCTATGCCTGAAGTCGGCGATTTCGACTCTGTGCTAATCGACTTCTATGTAGAGCGCGTTGCTGATGCTCAGCAGATTGAAATTACCGCTGACAAGTTCGGTGGCAACTACTATCTCGAAGCTTCCACTCTATTCCGTGATCAGAATGGTGTTGACATGCCTGCAGAATTCATTATTCCTAACTGCAAGATTCAGTCTAACTTTACCTTCACCATGGCTTCTTCTGGCGACCCATCCACTTTCACTTTCACCATGGATGCTTTCCCAGATTATACTCGTTTCGACCATAGTAAGAAAGTTCTAGCTGCCATCCAGATTATCAAGACTGCTGGTGCTAAGGACCTACATCGTACTATGACCGCTCACGACGTAGCCCATGAAGAATTCTTTATGTAATTAAATAAAATTTAAGGGAAGAGTGTTTCACTCTTCCCTTTTTATTTATTTAAAGGAGGAAAGGGAGTATGGCAATTATAGACGTTAGTTTATTAACAAATATATTAACGCCAATAATAGCGGATATGCGTTTAAACAATCCGCGTTATAATAATCTTATAAATGATATAAATTTATTAGCATCCTATGGAAATAATCTTATTTCAGATGCTGCTAGTCTTAATACAACATATAATATATATAAATTAACTCAAAAAATTTCTTTAGCGATTCGACAAGAACTATCTATTTTTATACCAGAAATAGAAACTTATGGACAAATTAATTATACTTTTTACTATAATGGAAAACGTTATAGTGCAGATAACTTAAATCTTAATTGGCTATTGTTAGATAAAAAAGGCAATTTAAAAATAAATCTAGATGAAGTGGAAAAAGATTTTGCTAAAATAAGCAATAATAAAATACTAAATGAAATAAATTTAAAGATAGAAGCTCATAAAACAGGTTTTATAAACGCAATACAAGGAACTTATAATGGAACCTTGGGTAAAGGTAGAATTAACATGGGACATGTAGCGGAGGCTTATGAGGAACATATTATGGAACATCATACTCCCGCTTATCAATTTTTAAATTCTTTACAGTATTCGCTATTAAGTGGTATGGATAAAATTATTGGATCTATGCCAAAAGATTTCGGATTAGAGGAAAATGTATATTGGAGTAATCATGAAAGTATAGGTACTGCTTGGAAGCATATAAGAAATTCTTTAGGTACTCAAAGAGGTACTGTAGCAGCAGACGTAGGTTCCAAAAAAATTTCCACTTATGGTGTTCAGGTAAAAGCTGGCCAAAAAAGAACTATACAAACAAAAAAGGGTACTATTGAATTTGGACACATATTACAATTATCTAGCCTTAATAATTTAAAACAAGGTATTTTAGAATATTCTAAAATTTTTAATCCTAATATTTCAGTACAAGAAGTGGCAAAAAGCTTAGCTTCTTTTTTATCAGAACCAATTACAAAAAGAGCAGAAAATTTAATGGACTTTGTAGAAGATGAAATTATTAAACAAGTTTTAGGAGAACAAAAAGCCAGTAAAATTGTGGTCAATATTTAATTTGACTTTTATAATTTTTTTCGGTATAATTATCTTAGTAAGAGTCCTTAAAATAAAAGAGAAAAAGGAGAAATTAAAATGGCAAAAGTAGCTTTTAGTAAATTAGGAATTAAGAAAGTAAACAATGAGGTAAAGAATATTCAATTTAACGAAGTTGAAATTGAAGTGAAACAGTATTTACCTATTCAAGATAAATTAACTATTATTGGTAATGCAATTAATAATGCGGCAGATGGTAATCGTTTTGTTAATCCTGCAAAATTAGATATGTATACTACTTTAGAAGTATTATATGCTTATGCTGATATTAGCTTTACTGAAAAACAAAAGGAAGACTCGGCGAAACTTTATGATTTAGTTATTTCTTCTGGGTTAGTTGATGAAATTTATAGGGCAATTCCAGAGCAAGAGCTGAATACTATTTATACTAATGTTATGCGTGTTGCTGAAAGTATGTATGCTCAAATGAATTCTGTATATGGTATTATGGAAAATATTGCTCAAGATTATGCCAATACTTCCATGGAGGCAACAGATATTCAACAGAAATTGGCCGACCCAAATAATCTTACACTTCTTAAAGATGTAATGAGTAAATTGGGCTAATTAAATTAAATATCTCTATTTCTTTTTGAAAAAGAATAGAGTAATAACGGTTAGAGATAAAGTTATTATCTCTAACCGTTTTTTTTGTTTTATGGAGAGAAAGGAGAAAAGATAATATGGCTGATCAACAGAGAAGAGTTAGTTTAATATTTGATGCCGACTCTAGCAGAGCTAAAGCGCAAATACAAGATTTAACTCAATCCATTAATAAATTAATGAATAGTAGTATGCGTAGTACCAATGTAGCTTCTTTAGATAAAGAATTACAAGAAGCCACTCGAAATGCTGCACTGTTACAAACTCAACTACAAAAAGCTGTAAATACTCAAACTGGAAAATTAGATTTAACCAAATTTAATGATTCATTGCGTGATAGTGGAATGTCTTTAGAAAAATATCAACAGAGTTTTGCTAAAGTTGGTTCTGCCGGACAGCAAGCTTTTACCGGTTTAGCGCGTTCAATAGCTACTGCTGAAATTCCTTTGCGACGCTCTAGTACCTTATTAAATAATTTTGCTTTAACACTGAAGAATACAATAAAATGGCAATTGTCTTCTAGCTTAATGCATGGTTTTTTAAGTTCAATACAATCTGCCATGTCTTATGCTCAAAATTTAAATGCAAATTTAAATGATATTCGCATAGTTACAGGTCAAAGTGCAGAAGAAATGGCAAGATTTGCCGATATGGCTAATAAATCTGCACAGCAATTAAGCACTACAACAAATCAATATACAAAAGCTGCTTTAATTTTTTATCAACAGGGTTTGGGAGATAAGGCAGTTAAAGAGAGAACTGAAGCAGTTATTAAAATGGCAAATGTTACAGGAGAAGCGGCAAAAGATGTTTCTTCTTATATGACTGCTATTTGGAATAACTTTGATGATGGTTCTAAATCTCTTGAGTATTATGCTGATGTTATTACTAAGTTGGGTGCATCTACTGCTGCCAGCTCAGAAGAAATTGCTGGTGGTCTAGAAAAGTTCGCAGCCGTTAGCAAAACTATTGGTCTTTCCTATGAATATGCCACTGCGATGCTCACTACAATTATTGATAAAACTCGTCAAAGTGAAGATGTAGTAGGTACCGCTTTAAAAACCATATTAGCTCGTATTCAGGGTTTGAATTTAGGAGAAACTTTAGACGATGGAACTACATTAAATAAGTATTCCGCCGCTTTAGCCTCTGTTGGCGTTCAAATTAAAGATACCTCTGGTCAACTAAAAGATATGGATAGTATTCTTAAAGACTTAGGTGGAAAATGGCAGACTTTAAGTAAAGACACTCAAGTTGCTCTAGCACAAGTAGTTGGCGGAGTAAGACAATATAACCAAATTATTTCTTTAATGGATAATTGGGATTCTTTTGAAGTTAACTTAGATATTGCTTTAAATTCTGATGGAGAATTAGCTAAACAATCTGAAATTTTTGCTGAAAGTTGGGAAGCTGCTCGTAATAGGGTCAGAGCTGCGATGGAAGATATTTATTCCTCTTTGATAAGTGATAAATCTTTTATTAAATTAAATGATACATTTGCTGAGCTATTAAAAGGAATTAATAATTTTATAGACGGCATCGGAGGAATGTCAGGCGTTTTAACTGGATTAGGAAGCATTATTTTAACTGTATTTAATAAACAAATTACTGCTTCTTTAAAAGATTTAACTAATAATCTTCGTATGATGACTAAATCTGGTCAAGAGGAATTAGTTACTTTACAGAAAAAAGCGCAACAGTTATTAATAGGACAAGATTATGGAAAAGGCGATGGCGGAAAAGGTGTTAAGGCCGCCTATGAGTCTGAAGCTCGCGCCCAATTAGCTTTAATTAATAATGCTAAAAAATTAACTGAAGAAGAATTAGCAGTTACTAATATTTTAATGCAACAGCATCAATTAAGAGTTGATGAACAAGTTGCGATTTCTAATCAAGTTACAGCATTAGAAAAAGTAGAAAGAGCACAAATTGCTTCTTTTGACAGAGCAAAAGATAAATTAGCGGATTTGGCTCAACCCTTTTTTACTACCGCCGGAATGGTTAGCGAACTTGATGCAGTAAGTCAAGAAGTTATAGAGTTACAAAGCGATGTAACTAATTTAGGCAATAGTATTGATTTAGCTTTTGGTTCTGGCGAGGGCGGAGATGCTCAAGCGGCACAACATTTATTAAAGTCCATTGATGATATTACTCCAAAAACTAAAGAAGCGATAGACGCAGTTAATGCCTTTAAACAAGCTATGGCAAATGCTGGAAATGATGAAGGGGCACAAGCGGCGGCTTTTAAAGGTATAAAAAATGCTTTATCTGGTTTAGAAGATAGTTTATTCTCTTCTCAACAAAAAGTAGAACAATTATTCGCCAATTTAAAAAAGTGGGGCGAAGGTAATGAAGCTTTTACTAGGGCCATAGAGGTAGCAGAACAAGCTTATAAAAAGTTATCAAACACTTCTGAAGAATTAAACAATAAAAAAAATGAATTAATAAATTCTAATAAAAATTTGGCAGCAAGTGAAGAAGCTGTCAAAGCAGCTTTACAAGCTTCTGGCGCCGTTTATTTAAGTACACAACAAATAATAACGGCTTTTGGACAAATAGCTTTTACGATTGGTAGTGTTATTAATACCATCAAAGGATTAGTTAAAAGTTTTAAGGAAGGAAATGCTACAGTAGGACAAGTTTTAACTTCTGTAGGTTTTTTAATTCCTCAATTACTTAGTCTTTATAAAAATTTTAAAAATATTACAATGACCACTTATGGGGCTATTGCCGCAGGTAAATTGTTTTCTACACAAAAGCTTGCAGAAGCTGCGTCTACTAATGTCGCCAAGGGTGCTGTAATTGGTTTTGGCACTGCTCTAAAAACTTCTCTGCCTATTTATGGCATTATTGTTACAGCAATTACAGCTGTTGTTGCAGCTTTAATAGCTCTTTATAAAGCAGCAAATGCTCCTACTGCTTTAGAAAAGCATCAAGAAAATTTTAAAAAATTACAAAAAGAAATTAAAAATTTAGAAGAAGATTCTAAAACTATTAACAGTACGATAAATCAATTATATGACGATTTTTCAGAATACGAAGAAGCTTATACGGCTTTAGAAAAATTAACTGAAGGCACAAGTGCTTGGAAAGATCAACTATTATCGGTTAAATCTATTAGTCAGGGACTAATTGAAAGTTGGCCTATTTTACAAAAAATTATAGAGAATCCTGAAAAGTTTGGTGTAGTAGGACAAATTTTTAACGCAGATGGTTCTTTAAATCCAGAAGTAGTTAAATTAGCTCATGAGTTACAAGTACAAGAACAAACTTTTACAGGTACCTCTAGTGCCATGAGAGTTTCTGAAGCAGAAATTCAAGAGCGAGAAGCAGCTGAGGGCATAGTATCAGAAGATACTCGTAATAGTTTTTATGAGTTTGACCAAGAAGGTTTCTTGGGCGGAAAAACTTTTATGCCTGTGGAATATGCTAGATCTTTCTTTCCGGAGTTTGCTGGAGAAATATATGGCGCCCACGCTTTTGATTCTTCAATTACAACAGACCAAGAAATGTTTTCTGGAGAACATATACTGGATTATATTAAAACAATACCAGAATATTTCAATGCTTCTACTCAAGAATATACTGATATTGGTAAACAATTAATAACAGATCAAATAGGATTTGATGGTAATGCTGGCGGCCTAATGCAAGGCTATTTTTTTGATGAAGAAGGCAATAGAACTACTATTAGAGATACAGTAGTTGAAGCGATAATGGACGCTGATGACGGAGCTCTTGAACTTGATAGACGAGGAGAGACTCCATTTGGCTTTACTGATACAGCTACAACTGAACAAATAGATGCTATATTCCTTGCAGGTTTTAATGCAGCTATAAAATCAGAACCAGATACTACCATAATGTCCTCTATAGGTTCTAGAGTTGATTCTGCCGCAATAGAAGTTTTAAAGGAAAGACCAGATAGCTACAAAACTTCTGCTTATATGGGTAATCAAATGCTTTATAGCGCCGGTATGACTTCTGAAGATTTTACTGCTGGTGGACCTATGGCAAAAGCTTTAGGAGTGGCTATAGCAGAAGAAGCAGAAGCGGCTATTTCTGAAGGCTCTTATGAAGATATAGACGCAGATGATTTTAGAGCCATGTTCCCATTTTTAAATGAGGTAGCTTATAAAGATGGAGAATTGTCATACGCCAATTCTGAATATACTGGCCAAGAAGGTGAAGAAGAGCGTATAATAATTCCTGACGGAAAATTACTTTATGCTATGACAGATATAGCAAAACAGCAAGGTTCCGCTTTAGGTTCTCAAGAAAATAAATATGCGGCTGCGGCTTCTTATTTAGGATATACGGGAGAAACCCAAGAAGTTATTTCAAAGTTTTTTGAAAAAAATGGTGATTTAAATTCAATGACAATGGATGAGGTAGCTGCACTACTTGAAACTGATATTAGAAGTTTAATTCCGAATCCTGAAGAAGTACAAAAAAACATAGAAACTGCTATAGAATTAGGAATTGGGGCTGATAAGGGATATAATGTAGCTGCTTTGTCTGGTAAAGCACCGCTTTTACCAGATAGCCTTAAAGGGTTATTAGGCGATGAAAGTTTAACTAATGAGCAATTACAAGCAATTCTAAACGGAGATTATAATACGTCTGAAGGACGTTTACAAATAGCTGATATCATACGTCCCATTAATGATGAATTTGCGACCGCCGCAGAAGAATTAGAACGAGGAATAGCCCCCGTAAAGCGTTATAGTAAATTAGTTGGCAATATGGGTGAAGTTGCTGAAGCTGTGATGTCTTTAAACTCTGGAGATACTATTAATGAAAAACAATATGGAATTCTAGGGGATGCAGGATTAGATTTATCTGGAGTGCATTGGTCAGGTGAATCTCCTGGCGAATTTGAAGGAAAAATAGATATTACATCTGTTTTAGACACCATGCTGGAAACTCAAACCTTAGGAGAAAAGTTTGATTTATCTAGTAATGAGCCGATTAGTTCTGAAACAAAAAAAGAAATTTTAGAATATTTAGGTTATAATGTAGCAAATGCAACCCCAGAAATAATAGACTCTTTATTTAGTGAGATTTCTGATGAAACATTAAAATATATAGACACTTACCAAATTGGCGAAGAAGTCGCAAATTTTGTAGGGGTTTTAGGGTTTGGTGTTGAGAAATATTTGGGGTCTTACTCCGATGAATATACAATGGCAATGGCTCAGGCGCAGGCAAAAATTGATGGCAAGGATTGGGATGCTGTATTAACTTACGCTAAAAATGGTATTACAGACGAAGATTCTTACAGAGAGGCCGTTAGGGAATTGGATAAACAAACTGGAACTAATTCTTTAATTGCCGATTTAGGCCAATGGATTACTGAATTAGATGGAGTAGTTAAATCCGACAATTTTAAGGAGTTAATAAAAAGCGATAGTGTGGGTGATTCTTTAAAAAGCCTCATTGAAGCTCTAAGCCTATTATTAGGAATTGAAATAGATGAAGAATTTATTAAAGAGCACTGGGATTTAATTAGCAGTTTAGTTTCAGGAAATAATAGTGCAGCTACTCTAGCTGAGTTATATAATTTATCAAATAATCCGACAGTAAAAGCTACAGCAAAAGATTATGCTACTTATGGGGCTCAATTAGATTATACTTATCTACAAGAAGCGACAGAAGTTAAAGCTGGAGATATTTATTCACAAGCTGCGCAAGCTATTTTAAGTGGTTTTAACGTAGACTCTGGTTTTGAAGGTGTTAATAGAAATTTATTTGATATGGCTCTTCAAGATTCTAATCTATGGGACTCTGAAAATAATAAAATAGCCGACGAAGAATTATTTAAAAAGTGGTTAGAGGAATCCGGAAAGGTTCAGTTTACTACTACCGATGAAGCTGGGAATATAATAGAACTTGAAACACCAAAGGTTTTAGACGAAAAATTAATAGAAGCTGGTTATGATACTGCAGAAGAAGTTGTAGCACTTTTTACTAGCGCTATAATAGCAGGAGCAGGAGAATTTGATATAGATTCTAGTGGATTTGATAAAGTTGTAAGAGATATATACTCTAATATGGATTTTGCTTCTCAGGTGGATGATAATGGCTTAAAAATATGGGCTACTACAGATCAAATGGCAACTGGAGCAGAGGCTTTAAATAAAGCTTATTCTGCCGGCGGAATTCAAGGATTAACCCAAGTGGCAGATTGGCTAAAAGATGCTGGAGCAAATGCTCCTCAGTTAGCTGCTGCTTTAGCTGGAATCGATTGGAATGCTAGCAATGCTTTTGATTTAGCCAGTGCAGCTTTAAGTGCAGCGGGATTAAACGCCGAAGATTATACGGAGGCTATAAATTCTGTAATTAGTGCCACTCAAGTGGCAGTAGAAGCTTTAACTACTTTAGCGGAAGCCATTGGATTATTTTCTTCTAGCACAGATTTAGCTGATCAAATTAGAAATGGAGAAGCTTTTGGAGATGATGGGTATAAACTGTTAGAAGAAGTTTATGGTCCTGAAGTTGCTAGGGCTGCCGTGACACGTCAAGCCGATGGAAATTATATAGCCACTAGTGGAAATAATGAATTCTTGGCTATGGGATTGGAACAAAACGCTATTTCTGGATTTGAAGAGGTACGTCGAGATAATCAAGAATTTTTAAATTCAGCTTATATGATGAATGATACTTGGACTTCTATGGATGCCTCTTGGCTGAAATATTTGGCCAATTCCACAGACGATTATGGCTTTACTGAAGAACAAAAAACATCTATGCGTCAGTATGGAGAATTAACAACTGATGAGGGTCGTAGGCTTTGGGCCGACCAAATGGCAGCTGAAGGTATAGATTGGGAAACGGTTAAACAACAAGCCAGTGCGAATGCTACTCGTTATACCGAAGAAGCAGGCGAAATGATGGCCGACGCTGAAACTCGTATTCCAAGAGAAAATATGGAAGCGGAGTGGGCTGCGGAAGGATTCTCAGAGGAAGATATAGAATTAATAGATAAATATGGCGATTCTATACAGGAATTAGCTAAGGATTCTGAATATCTTTCTGAAGAATTAATAGAAAATGCTGATGCTGCCGATGAAATTGCTTCAGAATTAATGCGCTATGAAAAAGGGCTTCAAAAAGTTGTTGAAAGTACAAAAGATTGGAGTAAATCTTTAAAAGAAAATACTAAAGGTTCTGATGAATATATAAAAACAACTGAAGAAATGTCAGATACTTTAGAAGATATATACGATCTTGGAGATGGAGCTTTAGATGGTTTAGACCTTGATTGGGAACGTCTTAACGAAGATATGGTTAAGATGGCTGAGGGTACTGCTGAAGAAGCAGCGGAAGCCTATCAAGATGGATTGGATGTTATTAATGATGCCGCGATTTTAGACGCCGGATTAGTTCCAGACTTAGATATGACTCAATTTGAATCAGGTCTTTCTGACTCTCTAGTGTCTATGAATGAATGGCAAAATTTAGTTTATGATGCTTTAAATAATATTGAAGCAGGTGGAATAATAGATGGCGCTTTATTGTCTTCGTTAGAAAGTATGTTAAATGCTTGCTATTCAACTGCAGCAGATGCTCAAGCGGCTTTAACTCGTATGGGCGTTGATGGACAAGTTGTTATAGCAGATGAACCTATTACTAATACCACCCCAACTAATGATATTCGTGCTTCTCTTGTTGACAATGGATATCTTTCAGTACCAGTAGTAGCAGGTGATGGTAGTGTTACTATGGGACCAAAAATTCCGATACAGGGAGTTAAATATAGTGCAGTTCCTAATACTAATACTTCTGAGGGCACTATTCAAAACGTTGGATTTAAAATAGTTCCAGGTACTGGTAAAACTAACGTAACTAGAAAAGCAGGTGGTGGAGCAAAATCTGGCATGGGCTCTAGGCCTGCACGCTCTGGTGGCGGTGGAGGAGGAGGTGGCGGCGGAGGCGGTTCTCGCGCTCCACGTGCTGAAAAGAAGCAAGCCGCAGATAAAGAACGTTACCACACCGTAACTAATCAGCTTGAAGACCTTACCGATGCTTATGATAAAGTTTCTAAAGCTGCTGACCGTGCTTTTGGTAAATCACGCATTAAACTTCTTCGTGAACAGCAGGGCGCTCTAAAAGACCTTGCAGCTACGCAGCAAGACTATTTAGACGAAATTGATAGCTATTTAAAACAAGACCGTTCTAATCTAGACCAAGTTTCTCAATATGTAGGATTTGATGTACAATTAGATGAAAACGGCACACTTACTAATTTTGATGCTATTCAAGATGCCATGTGGGATGAATATAATAGTCATATCAATGATAAAGGTGAAGTCACTGATATGGATGAAGAAGCTTGGGGAGAATATGAAAAAGAGTGGGAACGTATTATGGCTCTTATCGAGCAATACGAAGAAACCCAAGACCTTCGTAAAGAAGCTCTCCAGCAACTTCAAGATTATATTAATGAAATCTATGACTTACAGCTTGAGGAAGTAACTTACGCCGTTGAAGTAGACATTGAAGCTTCTGATGATGCACTTGAAATTCTTGATTATCTATTAAGTCGTATTGAAGACGATGCTTGGAAAGCTGCTGAAGCTATCACATACATGGGTGAACAAGCTGCAATAATGCTAGATAAGAATGACACTTATACTAGTGGCATTCGTGATATCTTAATGAATCATACTGAAGATATTCGTGATAGTGAAGGTAGATTACTTCAGAAGGCTCAATTAACCAAGGCTGATGTAGAGGGCTTTATGTCTGGCGACCCAGAAGCTATTAATAAGCTAATGGGTATGAATGATGCTTTTACAGACGACGAAATTCAAAGCTTACGTGATTATCATAGTTCTTTAATTGAGATGAATGAAACACTCGTTGAACTTCGTGAAAGTGTTTTTGATAAGGTTCTTGATTCCTTTGAGCAGTTCAATGAAGAGATGGATAAGAGCATTGATAAAATTGACCATCTATCTGCAGTAACTGATAATTATAAAAATATTATAGATATTGTGGGTAAAAAGAATTTGAATGTTTCTAATGCCCTATTGGATTCTTTGAATCAGGCAAGCACTGAACAACGTATCAATCGAGTTGAAGCAACTAGAACTAAGCGAGATACTATTGCAGCTGAAATCGTAACAGCTGAAGCGGCTTTAGCAGATGCTCGTGCAAAGGGTCTAGAAGAAGATGCAAAACTTTGGGAGAAAACTCTTGAAGAAATGCGTGTCTCTTTGGATGAAGCAGAAGAAGATTTCATGCAATCTTGGGAAGATGCTCTTGACGGTATTCGTGAACAATTCGAAGAGGCTGTTGGCCATGCGGTTGAAACTTTAAGTGATGCACTTGCTGGTCCCCTCATGGGCAGCATGGAAGAATTACAAGATGCTTTTGACCGTCAAAATACAGTAGCTGAACGTTATTTGCCTGATTATGAAAAGATTTATGAATTAAATAAATTGAATCGTGATATTACTAACTCTATTGATGAAACTGATAATATCAAGGCAAAGCAAGAACTTGCTGCTTTACAGGCAGAAATTAATGCCTTAGAAGAATCTGAAGCTCAAATTAGTGAATATCAGATGGAAAACTTACGCCGTAGATATGAACTAAAACAAGCTGAAATCGCTCTTACTGAAGCTCAAGATGCTAAGTCTCAAGTTCAGATGTCTAGAGACGCAGACGGTAATTGGAGTTATGTATATACTGCAAATGAAGACCAGGTGGCAGAAGCAGAACAAACCTATGAGGATAGATTGTTCGCTATGCAAGAAGCCAATGCAGAATACATTAATGCTATGAATGATAGTATTATCCAATTGCAAGCTGAGATGACTCAGAAGATAGAAGAAATAATGATGGATGAAACTTTAAGTGCAGAAGAAAAAATGGCTAGAGTTCAAGAAGTTACTACTTTCTATCAAGAGCAAATGAATTATTACATGGATGAACTTGAATTAGTACTTGGTGAGAATCAAGTTCTTTATGAAGAAGATTGGGCTAAGTACAGCGAATTAACTGGTTATAAGATTTCTGCAAATGAAGATTACGTAGATAATTTTAATGAAACGGCACTTTCTACTTTAACTGGGTTCCAAACCATGGAAGAGTACCAACAGAACTTTAATGATGCTATTGGACATCCTGATTCCCATGGTTTATTATATGACTTATCACAAGCATATGAGACTTGGAAAAATAATACCGAGGCTGCCATGGAAGCCGCAGGAACTTCTATTCAGAATTTTGCTGATGACATGGCTGAAGATGTAGATGATATAGTTGATGCTTCTGAAAAGGCGACTGAAGAAATTGAAAAGATGGGGGACAAGGTAGAGCAAACTTTTACCGATTTAACCACTGCTGTTCAAAATTGGTCTAATGAATATAGCGCAACTATTGATTCCATATTGGAAAAGAATACTGCTTTGGCGGAATCTTTCAATAAAATCCTAGCAGCTTATAGTAAGTATAAAGAAACTACTACTGATGATTCTACTGGAACTCCAGAAGAAGGAACAGAAGAAAATACAGACACTGGCGAACCTGCAGATGAAGGCGCCGATGTATCAGATAGCGTAGCAGAAAAAACCGAAAAATATAAAAAGGGAATTGCATTTGCCATTTGGTCTCACCCAAGTTCCGGATGGGGTACTGGTAATTCTAGTAGTAATCTTACTAGTGGTAAACGTTATGATAGATTAAAGGCAAAAGGATTAGATCCTAATACTGTTCAGCAACAAATTAATGCTTATCGTGGAAGATCTGTAGATTTCATGAAGCAGGATTCTGGAATTAGTTTCAGCAAATGGTCTGATAGAGTAGGTGCATTGAATCCTTATACCTATAAGAAATTTGCCTTTGACACTGGCGGATATACTGGTGATTGGGGTGAAGAAGGACGTTGGGCTTTATTGCACTCCAAAGAAATTGTTCTAAATAAAGACGATACTGCGAATTTACTTTCCGCAGTTGATATGATTAGACAAATTTCTAAAGCAATTGATTTAAATGCTTATTCTTCTGCTGGATATGGAAATAGTATTATTAAGGCAGGAAACGGTATGGGCGGCACACTTGAACAAAATGTACATATCACTGCCGAATTCCCCAATGCTACTAATCGCGAAGAAATTTACTCTGCATTTACTGATATTATTAATCTTGCATCTCAATATGCAAATAGAAAATAAAATTAAGGGAAGGTTTAATACCTTCCCTTTTTTGTTTTTGGTCATATTATATTAAAGTAAAATTATTATTTTTCTAAAATTAATAGAGATAGAGAAAAAGGAGGCTTTTTATGGCGGATAAAGATATAAATGTAAGTTATCAAGAAGCTGCATTTCAATTACTTGAAGCAGTAGATATAGTAACTTCAAAACGTGTCAACGCCCTTGGATTTGATAAAACTCTTATCTGTACGATAGAAAGCATTGAAAACGCAAAAAATGGTGCTTATCGTGTTACTGATGGAGTATCTCATTTTCAAGCTTATGGAGATACTACTCTTCCTTATACTGTTGGTTTAAAAGTATATGTAAAAGTACCTAATGGAGATATGAATAGTCAAAAAATTATTACTGGAAAGTATGTAAGTGAAGATAATCAATATGTTCCTTATGTTTCTCCTTTAAATAGTTTTGTTGATGTAACTTCTAATTTAATTGAAGATAATTTACAAAGTACGTTAAGGGCGAATGCACAAAAAGATTATAATGTAATCTGGAGTTATATGCCAGATTTAATTTATAGTGAAGAAAAACGTAGGGCTGTAAAAGCATCGATAGATAAAGATACAACCGAATTAAAGGAAATTCGTTTAAATAACTATAATAGTTATCAAAATCCACGAACTTTATTAGAAGAGATTATGAATAATGAAGATTTCGATGAAGCAAAAGAGACTATACTGTGTCAAGATGTTTATGATATGACTGTGACCACAGGTTTCAAGGGCTATGATAGACTTGGAATTTCCGGAGATTTTAAAACTTTACTAGACTATCGAACCAAGGATGGCTCTTATGGATTATGTTTAAGAATAATTGGTGTTAACCAAATGGGAGTCAAAGAGGCTAGAAACTATTATTTAGATTCTAGTGATATGTATGGCAATCCATATCAATATTCTACCTTTTATAAGCAAGAATATTTATACGATATTTCTAATATGCAAGAAATATTAAATTTAGAATTACTCTTTTATCAAAATAAAGATTTTATTTTGGAAGATGGAAGCTCAATGGAGGTTTCTGGTAGAGATGATATTATTCTTCAGAATCCTTATATTGCTTTTGGTTATGATTTAAATAACTTTAATGAAGATAAAGTGTTAATTGGCACTCATGATTCTTTAATGTATAGTAATAATATCATACCAAAGGAACGTAAAGTATATATGCGTTGGGTACATAAGATTAATGATAAATTTTATGCAATTGATGAAGCCTCTGAAGTACCAGAGAATGCGGTTATTCATTGGTATAGATATAGATTAGAGGAAAATCGTTCAGACCCATTGGCTGGTCCATTTTGGCAAGAATTTTTTCCGGATGGAGATAAATTTAATTATAGATTTGAACCGGATACAACTACAGACACAGATGCTTTTAAAGTAGTCATTGAAATTCCTGATAGAAATATAGTTACAAATGACATAGGGGTTAATCTTAATTTACGCGAAGCTCGTATTAAACTGCAAGATTTAACTGGTGAAATTCAAGGTCTAACTGACGGAATTGATAAAATGATAAATACAATAGATTTAAGTCTATTGGAAGAAATTTATGATTTACTAAAAGCTCAATATATAACTACAGACGAACAAGCACAGCTATTTAGTGAGATTCATAATATTATTTTGGATGAGCGTGCTAGAACTCAATTTTATTCTAGTGATACATTAGTATTTACTAATGCGATTCCACAAAATTTAGAAGCTATTGATTTAATACAAAGTTTAAGTATTACTGCAGATGAAGGGAATTACGACGGAATTTATCGTTTATATGATGAAACTTATCATATTATCAATGCTACAGAAGCTAGTAAGCAAAGAATCTTAAAAGCTAATTATTCTTCTGTAGTTACTGGAATTACTGAATTAGATTCTGCAGAAGAAATTACTTGGTATTTCCCAAAAGAACAGTCTATGATTCAAGAGCCAATAGAAGGAAAAGAATATAACACAGAAAAAGGCGATGAATTTATTGAGGACTGCGGCCGCAGTGGATATGTTGCTATTAGACGAACTGGTACTGATACTGTAGAACAATTAGAGCCAGGTTTAAGTTTAATTGAAACTATGCAAACTTTCCGCATTAAAGAACATTATACTCAATCTGCAAGTACGAACATAATTTATTGTACTGTTAAAAAGCGTGATAAAATTTATGAAGCTAGTGTTGTACTTTATTTTGGCACTGCTGGTTCTAATGGAACAGAAGCTACTTTTTTATTAAAAATGTATGATGAAAAAGGTGTTGATGAAGTCTCAGCATTAACTATTGGTAAAAAAGTAATTATTAAACCTGAATTATATGATTTTAATAATAAACGCATAAGTATTAATTCAATTAGTTATTCTTGGAAAGAAAAAAATAAGAGTAATGCAATTCAGTCCATAACAGATGGTATAGAATATTCTTTGACTATTCCTGAAGAAACTGATATTAATAATTGTCAATTTTATATTTTACAAGCCTCTACTCCATATACTGATATTACTGAAATAGATGAAAATGGTGAAGAAAAGAAACGTGAAATTCAGTTAACTGCATTTTTACCTATTCCAGTTCGTACAAGTGATGAATATACAGAGATAGAGGGTGCTACTAAAATTGTTTATGATTCTAATGGCGCGAATCCTCGTTATTATAAAAATCCATATAAATTATATAGACATCAATTATCTCAAGTTAATAATGTTAGTTGGAATGTTTACAGTGAAGATTTTAAAGATGTCGTTTATGATGAAAAAGGAAATATTGTAATTTCAGCGGCACAACGATATTATCCTGTAGTGCAACCTACTGGCGAATTTATGCCTACTAAGATGTATTATACAGGTTTAAAATCTGTATGTATTAATGCTTATTCTAATAAGACTTTAGTTTGGACCCAACCTTTATTAATTATTCAGAATAAGTATGCTTCCGCTATGCTGAATGATTGGGATGGAAATTTGACAATTGATGAAAAAAATGGTACAATTTTATCAGCAATGATGGGTGCTGGAATTAAAAATGAAGATAATTCATTTTCCGGCATAGTTATGGGTGATATGGGTAAAGTTAGCGATAATTTTGACCCAAATAATAAAACTGGTATCGGGCTTTATGGTTTAGACCATGGGGCGCAAAGCTATGGTTTTAACGTAGACGGCACTGCCTTTATTGGTAAGTCTGGAAAAGGTCGTATACATTTTGATGGCAATAATGGTACTATTACTTCTGGCAATTATGAAGAAGATGTGGCCGGTATGCAAATTGATTTAGATGACCCATTTTTAAAGGCTTATGGCGAGGCCGGCTCAATAATAATGGACTTAAAAAAAGATGGAAAAGATTTATTTGTTATTAATGGAGTTACAGAAAAAGGAAATTATAAGCCAATTTTTAACGCTAGTACAAAAGATTATTTTTTACAAAGTATTGATTTTTCTGACGCTGAATATAAGGGAGTTAAATTTAATTTAACCAATGGATTTTTAAAGGGCTATAATTTTCAATTACAAACTATTCATAAGATAACTGATAATTTATATTCTAGTATTTTTATAAGTTCTGAAGGAAAGCCTTATTTTAAAATACATCATGCCGCTAGAGAAACATATGAAGAAATTCCAGTTTATAAAACATATTCACCTAAAGTTTTTTACTATGCAGATAATCAAGGTGTATTTTTATTGGACAATTCAGAATCCTTTACTGAAAATAGACAATATTATATTCCATATAATGGAATTTATGAGCCTGTACATGTAATAGATAAAAATAAAATATTCGTTGGAAAAAAATATTATTCAATTAGTGAGACTGAAAATACTACTGGATTTATAGAAATTACTTCTTATTCTCCTAGTATACAATATTATATTAAAGAAGATAATGGCAATTATAAAGCTATTAACTTATTGGATAATAGAATATACGCTCATTATGAGCCGAATAAATTCTATATAATTTCTGATGAAAATCAATTCATTATAGATTCTTCAGAATCTTATACTGAAGATAGAGTATATTATACTTTGACTTCTCCTCGGCAAGAGGTTAAAGTTTTTGATAATAAAACTCATATAACATTTCTTGAGGCAAAGAAAAATAATAATTTATATAAATTTTTAAAAATAGATTATATTAAAGATCCATATGGTTATTATCAAAGTAATTTAGTATATTATAAGTACCCTGCAAGTGGTGGCCGTGTTAATGTCGTTCCTAGCTCATATACAATTTTTGAATCGGGACGATATTTTAGACGAATAGGCTACGATCCAGAAACTCATACTTATAGATATGAGCGTGCTATTAGTTATAGTTCTACTGAGACTTATTATGACAGTAATGAAAATCCAATTCATTATATGGCTCCGCCGGATAGTATGCATTACCAAAGAGACACATTTTATGTAACTGAATATAATGTTTGGAAAAAAGTAGAAGAAGATGAATCTTTTGATAATAATGCGTTAGAATATGGCTTTTTAACCGACGATGGGGCCTATGATACTACTATAAAAGTAGTGGTCAATGATGAATTTATTTACGCAAAAAATAAATTTGCATATATAATATCTGAAAATTTAAAGTATGAATTAGATGATTCTAATACTGTAACTGTTGGACAAAAATATTATTTTGATCAGGAAGGATTAAAACAAGTTACTATAGTTGCGGATTCTCAATATGTTTTTACTCTTGGACAAGTATATTATAGAAAATATACTTCTGATGGAAGATATTTGTTAGAAGAAGTGTATAGTCCTTATGTTACTTATTATACTTTGCTAAATCCTGACGCATCAGCGGATGAAAGGATATATGAAGAAATTGAGCTTTATAATCCAGAATATGAATTTAAAGAAAATGATATTTTCTATACTTATAATAGTGATTTAGATATTTATGAAATTTCTTCTGAATTTCATGGTACTTCTTACTATTTATTAAAAAATACTTCAGTTGAAAATGATTTAATTAATATTACTAAGAATAAATTTGAATTAAAATCACATGATTGGGATATTAATGAGATGACTGGAATGCATTTTGGTATTTCTGAAGGCGGCGGATATATAGAGGGCTATGGTGAATATACTAATACTATGGGTGAAGTTAAAAAACCAAAATTTATATTAGATTGGCGAAAAAGTCGCGATCCAATCAATGTAAATAATTCCGTTTTTAGAGTAAAATGGAATGGCGAAGTGACTTGTACCAATATTAAAGCTACGGGCGGCCGAATAGGAAGCTGGTCAATTTTAGATGGCTCTTTATATTCCAATGGTGTATATTTATATTCAAGTAGTAATGATGCGGGTATTATTGTAGGCTCTATGCCAAATAATTTTATGTCTAACTTAAAAGGCTCTGAAACAATTGCTGATTTAACAGGAATTTTAACTTCTAGTTCTTATTTTGCGGTTGATAAGAGTGGAACTTTAAAGGTTGCAAATGCGCAAATAGAAAAATTAGCTGTTACTTCTGTAAGTACTAATGAATTATATGTAGAGGGACGAAAGTATAGAGAGCGCACCGAAGAACAAACTGTAACAATAACTACCAATACTTACTCTTTAAATACCGATACTATTAAAGTAATTAGTGGTATGCGCACTTATAGTGTAGCTACGCCGAGTGGTGGCTCTACTTTAGTTAATGGTATAACAGGGTACAGCACAAAGTCTGTAGGAGTAAGTTTAAGTAAAGGTAGCGAGAAAAAATCTTCTAAAGTTGTAATGAAACAATTTTTAGCTAGAGTGGAGGATAAATAATGCTTTTAACTAATTATGAAATTTATGATTTAGCTATCCGTTCTCAAGTTTTCTATGAAGATAAAGTGAGTCAGTTTCCAGCAAAAGCTGGTTTTTATCTATTTAAAAACTTAAAGACATTAAAAGAATTAGCTTTAGAAATAGAAGAAATGCGAAGAGGAATTATTAATACTTTTCAGCCTGAGTTATTAGAGGATGGGACTTATAGGATAGCACCTGAGCTAAAAGAAAAATTACAGAAACAATTAGATTCTTTAAGTTCTTTACCTCAAGATATTCCACTTTATAAATTAAAATTAGAAGATTTTGAAGAAGTAAAATTATCCGGAGAGCAATTAGATGTTCTTGTGGATATGATAGAAGAGATAGAGGAGGAAAATTAATATGGTAATTCGTAAAATGATGACTAATAATGAGATTTATACTCATGCCAATAACTTACTAGGTGAATTTGAAGACATTGCAAGTTTAAGTCTACCTGTAAAAGTTCATTTCTATTTTCAGAAAAATATTGATGAAATTGTAAAGATGGCTCAGGAAATTGATAAATCTCGTACTGAAATTTTAAATAAGTATGGCACTTTAGATGCTGAGACTCAGAATTATAAGTTTGAAGAAGAAAATATCGAAAAGGTTAATCAGGATATTATAGACCTTTTCTCTTTAGAGCAGGAAGTTAAAATTCATACCATTCCAATGTGCTGGGTAGAAGATATGGAACTAACTGCTAAGCAGGTAAATGCTTTTTCCTTTATGCTAGAATTTGAAGAAGAGGAGTAATTAAATATGGCTAAATTGTACCCTCCACACATAGAAGGTACAATTCCTGCTTTCACGGGGGCGACATTAGTCGTCCCCTTTTCTATGAATAGAGCAGTTGGGGCAAAAGAAGTGTATGGAATGGTTTTAAAAGTTAAGAAAGTAAATAGTAATGAAGTTATTCTTACCAAAGAAACTATTAATTTTGATGCCTATGCTAATTGTAAAGCGGTATTTAATCTAGAAGCCGCAGAGCAGGGATTGTTTAATATAGGACAATATTATCGTGTCCAATTGGCTTATATTGGCGCAGAGAGCGCTATAGGTTATTTTTCTACGGTTGGTGTTATTAAATATACCGCACTTCCTGAAATTAAATTAGTTGGATTAAATAATGCTACTTCTAATATGCATATTTATGATTATGTTGCGGCATATACTCAGACAGAAGACCCAACTGAAAAATTATATTCAAGTCGTTTACGTCTTATAGATGAAGAGGATAATATAGTTGAAGATACTGGAGAAGTTCTTCATAGTGTATTAAATGATACTTTACCCAATGAAGCTCTTGAATATTTTAACATTTCAAGAGATTTAAATTTAAGTAAAACTTATCGTTTAATTTTAACAATGACCTCTATTAATGGAGTCACTGTTCGTTCTCCTAAGTATAGAATTATTCAAAGAGAAAATTCTGATTTAAAATTTGATGAAATTAAAGATTTAATTTTAATTGCTAATACAAATTTTGATGACGCTTATTCTGAAATTACTATTCGTCCTATTCCCATGGATAAAGAAGTTGTATCTGGATTTTTTGTACTATCTCGTTCAGAGGCAAAACAGCCTTACGAGTGGAAAAAAATTCATAAGTTTATAGCTAAGTCTGATTTGATTAAAAATATTTATTTGACAGATTATACTATTGAGCAAGGAAAAAAATATGTATATTGTTTACAGCAATATAATAATTATGGAGTTTTTTCTAATCGCTTAATTTCTAATGAAATATACGCAGATTTTGAAGATGTATTTTTATTAGATGGAGAACGGCAACTAAAAATTAGATTTAATCCAAAAATTTCTTCTATGAAAGATAATATTTTAGAAACTAAATCTAATACTATTGGTTCTAAATATCCTTTTATTACTCGTAATGGTAGAGTTAATCATAAAGAGTTTTCATTGTCTGGTTTAGTATCTTATCAAATGGATGATAATAAATTTTTTATGGGATGGGAAAATTTAGGAATTGAAAATAATATTACTGATTTAACTTCTGAAAACATAGCTGCAGAGCGCACTTTTAAATTAGATGTACTAAAATGGTTAAATGATGGAAAACCAAAAGTTTTAAAATCCCCGACAGAAGGAAATTATATAGTACGTTTAATGAATGTCTCTATGTCTCCAAATGATACTGTTGGCCGCATGCTTCATAATTTTAGTTGTAATGCGAGTGAAATTGCCCCATTTACTTATGAAGCATTAACTCAATATAATTTTATTGGATTACAAGAGCCAGATAAAACAGTTTCTAAATGGAAAACTATTAATTTTTCTGAAACTATTCAGACTAATAACGGGTCTGAAGTGATTTATAAAACTGGCGAATTATTGCATGGAGAATATATTTATTCTGTTAAAGTTACAGGTATGATTCCTGGCTCAATTATTTATATTAATAATGAACCTTTCTATGTTGGGTCCACTGGGGCTTATATGGCTAAAATGTCTACCCCTATTTATTCTTTTAAATTACCAGAAAATGCTAAATATAGCGGCACTTTAGTGGCAGAATATAAAGATAATCTTTATACGAATTTTGATGATATTAGAGCAATTCATTTAGTAGAGACGCCGGTACAGCAAATTATTGGTAATACTTATTGGGGTAATGGAAATTTTGAATATATTAATATAATTAAGGCTTTGCAGGATGTTAAAACTGAAATTGTTAATATACCAAAAATTAAATTTGTAAAACGTGGTATTCATAAAATTTATGTCCAACACGATGGAAATGAAGGCCAATATAATTTAAGTTCTACGTTCTACAGTAACGGCAATAGCATAGATGATAGATATAAAATTAATTTAAATGATTTAGATAAATTAAGTTTATATGAAATTCATTATAGTTCTTATGGTTGTGATATTATTACGCAAAGAACTTATAATAAAGATGACTATATAGCAGATTTAAACAAAAAAATAGCTTTTGAAACTGAAGAAGTGATGAAAGATGAAAAGCTTAGCGAAGCAGAAAAACTTAATAAAATCAAAGATATAACAAAAAAATATCAAGAGAAAATAGAATATATAGATAAGGAAATTATATATCCTACCCCTGGTTCTAAAATTATTTATAGAAAAAAAGTAGGGGATAAAGTAATAGAATTTGAGCCATATACTGGAGTTTATTATGACCCACAATATAAAGCTATAATTGAAGATAGTTTTGATATTTTTAATGTAAACGTTAACGGTAATTATTTTAATATAGAAGATACCGAAGAACGAGAAATTAAAGATTTTAATTATAATTATATATCTATAGGGGATGGAGTTATAGCAGAATTTACACTATTGACGCAAGTTCTTGACTATTCGTATGAATTTGATCACGAAATAGTTTCTAATGCTCGTAGGGCTTACGATGAAGCTTATAAATTACATCAATCTAATATCGTTAGTGGCACTTATAATGGCTCTTTAGAAGAAGATTTATTTGATTTAAAGAAAAAGTATAAACGGTTATTGGAAGTTTTAGAACAAGCTATTATAGAAGATTATACTATGGGGGGATAATATATGAAATTAAATCCTTTATTAGATAAAGATTTTTTAGTTAAATTAGATAAAGTCCCATTAAAAGAAGTGTATGCTGAAATAATAGCTTTAAATAGTAATGATGAAGTTTTAGAAACAATAGAAGGACATGTAACTGCTGGTACTGTTAATGTGGATGGTGCGTCTTCTGTAAGACGCACCTGCACTCTTACTATAGTCGCAGATGAACTTAATATACATGAATATTATTGGGGTTTACATACTAAATTTAAGCTATCTCTTGGCGTTAAAAATGAAATTGATAATAGATATCCTGATATTATTTGGTTTAAACAAGGAACTTTTGTAATTTCTAATTTTACTACTTCTCAGGCTTTATCTAATTATACCATTAATATCCAAGGTAAAGATAAAATGACTTTACTAAATGGCGAGATGGGTGGTATGATTACAGGTTTAACTCATGATTTTGGTAAGATACTAGTTGCTAACAAAAATGGAGATACTACTAAAGAAGATTTTTTATTAAAAGATATAATTATAGGCGCAGTTCATCAATTTGCAAATGAACCTTTATATAACATAATTATTAATGATTTGGATGATCAAGGTTTAGAATTATTAGAATACCGAGGAGATACACCTTTTTATTTATTAATAGATGAATTGACTTCTGAAACTTTTAATATTAGTTTTGATGGAAATGCGGAATATATAGATGTTTCTACAAATGCACTTGTGACATTAAGTACAATTCCAATATATAATCCATTATTTGAGCTAGAGCAGTCAGAGATTGTGACAAAATATAC
>JAGBVS010000115.1 GCA_017630195.1 Bacteroidales bacterium
CTTTCATTCTTTTATATAAAATCTTGGCGTATTCTGTATTCAATTTTGAAGAAATGATTTTATCGTTGTTATTAAGAGCGTGATTCACTACATCTTCCATAGGTGTCAGCATGGAAACAAATTCGATGTCGATATTTTCGTCTATATTCAATTCTTCATCTTGAGGAAAATTCATAATCTCACGAAGACGAATCTCGGCGAGTGCGAGATTGTTCTGCTGTTCGGTAAGAAGATAATCGTAGTTAGCTTCCTGCGATTCCACCTCTGCCACGTCGGCTGCGCTCTTACGACCAATCTCGTAAAGTTTCTTCGCTTCCTTGAGCATCTGACGTGAATCTTCAAGTTGCTGCTGAGCTATTTTCACAGTACCTATATAATATAATACGTCGATGTAAGCCTGCATTGTCTGCATCGCTATTTCATCGCGGGAGATTTGCAGTTCGTATGTGCCACGTTCGCGAGCCACCTTAGCAGCACACACTGTGTTGACGCCTTGCAATCCTGCAAACAAAGGCATGGAACCAGATATTCCGTAGGAATTGCTGAAGGTAGAGACGTTAGTGTAACTGTTAGTCTCCGGGTTGATGGAACGTCCGAAGTTAGTTGCACCAGAGACGTTAGCCGAGAGCGAAGGAAAGAGAGATGCCACGGAAGAATTATAATCCTGTTTAGCGTCGTCGAGGACGTTTATTTTCTTTCCTACAGAAGTAGAATGCTCCACGGCGTATGCCATGCAGTCGTTCATGTTCATCAGTGACGACTGCGCAGCAAGACCGAGTGTCAAAAAATTAGACACCAATAAAATGAAAATCGTTCTTTTAATACTTTGGCTTTTGGCTTTTGGCTTTTGAACTTTATTATAATCAACGTCCAACAAACTTGTTGTCTTGTTGTCATGTAGTCTTGTAGTCTTCATCCTCATTTCTTTAATCATTTACGTTTTTATAACGTGCCAAAGAAATGCCAAAATTAAAATTCGTTAATTATCAACGACTTAAAATTTCACTATTAAAATTTGGTGTAAAAAAATTAGACAGGGAGTGTAAAAAAATTTCATAAAGGATATTCAAAACTTTTTTATAAACAATTTGTTATATATTAAAGAATTATTATTTTTGTAATGACAAATTTTATGATATGAAAATAATACTATCAACTGACTTCAGTGAAGAGAACAAGGTTCTACTTCCATACGCTATTGACTTTTTAAGAAATTCTGGTGGAGAAATTATAATATTCCATGCATATATGGACAATGTTTTTGTTGGAAGTAATTGTTATCCTGGAAATATGGATACTGACAATTATTTCACCACTGAACTTTTGATTGAACTTGAAAAGAATTCACAACAAACGATGTTGGAGAAGACTAATTATCTTGTCAATTTAATCAATGAAGAAGGATTAGACAACATCAAAGTGCGTCCGGTTCTTGTCAGCGGCGACCCTGAAGATGAGTTGATAGAATTGTCAAAAAGAGAAAATCCAGACCTAATATTAATGGGAACACGCGGAAAAGGCGGCAAACGTTTCCTTGAAGGCAGTCTCGTTAAAAGCGTCATGACCAAATGCGATGTCCCAATGCTTTTCATTCCAGAAGGATATAGCTGGAGAAAAAGCAACGAAGTTGTTTATGCCACCGATTTCAACGAATTTGACATCGCTACAATTGACAGAATTTTCAGGATATTAAAACCTTATAAACCTCATATCCATGTCATTCACTTCGTGGAAGAGTCTGACAGACCAAAAGAAGCAGCACTGATGGAAGAACTCGAACAGGCTTTCCTTGAAAAAGATTTTGAAGGCGATATTCATTTCCAACTCATTTACACCGACAACGCTCCTCAGGCTCTCAAGATTTTCTGCGAACGTAACGACATAAGCCTCAGCTCATTCATTGCTTATCACAAAGGATTCTTCGACTTTATGTTCAAAGAAAAACTCAACAAAGACGACTTCCTTAACCTCAATATCCCGATGCTGACTTTTAAGGAATTTAGCAAATAAAGACCACAAGACTACAAGAAAAGGAGATTGCATTTAAAATACAATCTCCTTTTCTTATAACTCCATCACTTCATTACTTCATCACACCATTACATCAATGGAAAAATATCGCTCCTATATAGAATCTCGGTCCTACCGGAAGATATAACTCACTGTTATTAAATCCGTTGAGGAAATCCACCTTTAATGTAAGATGCAAAGCGTCTGTAAGGCAATAGTCACAGCCGATGTATGGGTCGATGGCGATGAATGCTGTCTTATTGATTAATACTTTTCCCTCCGGATTCCAGTCGTGGTTGTAACCTTCCAAGATAAAACAATCTGTCACAGTACCGCCACCAACAGTCAAGCCGACGTATGGCATAAATTTACCAAATTCCCAGTAGAAATCGTTAGTCAAACCCGCCCAGAAAGTCTTGATATAACTTCCTTCCTCGAGAGTGTTTTTAAGCGACAATGTAGATACATATCCTTCTGTACCAATACGATAATGTTCTCCAAAATGAAATCTTATCGCTCCACCTATTCCTTTTGTAACACCCTCAGCTTTAATATCAACAGGTTTGATGTTTTTAGATACAAATCCTGCATGAAGCATCATTCCGCCGTCATAGCCATTGAAAACCTTCTTCTCATTTTGTGAAAAAACATTAAGACTTATAAATGTTAATACAATAAATAATATTCGTTTCATAAGATTAAAAATATTTACAAATACATTCCTATCACATTCCAAACAGCAATCATGTGGAACACATCACCTAAGATTACGAAGACATGAAACACAGAATGCATATATTTTGTTTTTTTAAAACTATAGAAAACAGCTCCTATGATATAGCTAAGTCCTTCTGCCACAATAAACATAACGACTTTTAAGCCAACACTTTCATACAAAGGTTTTATCGCTACAAGTATCAACAGACCCATTAACACATAACAAGCTGTTTTGAGATAACTATGAGGTTTCATCTTTCTGAATGTCAGTACCGTTCCTAATATCGCACAAATCCAGATGAAAACAAAAACGCCAACAGCCCAAATTGTCTCACCATGATTATACATAGCGATAAGGGTGATTGGCGTATAACTTCCTGCAATATGCCAATATATCGCGGCATGATCGAATTTTCTTAATAAAAATTTAGAATTTTCTTTTCTTATAGGGCAAGCGTGATATAGAGAAGATGCAATATACGAACTTAAAACTCCGAAAAAATAGATACTCATACTTACAACTGCCAACGGACTTCCTGAAGGAATGACCTTAACAAGAAAAAGGGTGCAAACAACCAAAGCCATTATCGCCCCTAAGATATGAGATATGCTATTGGCAATCTCTTCAGAATGTGAATATCTGTTTATCGCAGAATTGTCTTTATCCATAGCTTCATTGTGTTTATATCATCAAACAAAAAAAAGGAAGCGATTTTTTCACTTCCTTTTCTTCCGCGGAGAAAGAGGGATTCGAACCCCCGGTACATTGCTGTACAACGGTTTTCAAGACCGCCGCGATCGACCACTCTGCCATTTCTCCGCTGCAAAGATACAACTTTTTTATTCTGCGCAAGCATTTTTATAAAAATTTTTAATTTTATTTTAACTTATAAAATATCAACCATTTACAAAACAACAAAATTACATTTCTAATAATACACAACTATATTTTACAACAAAACTCATCAAAAAATATCACAAAGCAGCTATAAAAACGTATAATTCATAATGTAAAAATGCACAATTATTTTCAATCCACCCCAACTCCTATCTCCTAATTCCCAACCAACAAGGCGTTGCCTTCCTATATTTGTCTCGCCCTTTCAGGGCTAACTTGTTGTCTTGTTGTCTTGTAGTCTTGTTGACTTTTTCCCTATCTTTGCAACTTTAAAAACAACACTAACCATGAAAGAGATAAACCCAAAAGAAACATCACGAGCATCAGCTTTTGAAATGTGGATGTCGTCGCCAATGCCGATGGTAACAATAACCAAGACATTCGACATCTCTCATCTTTGTAAAATAAGCAAGAAAAAAAAATTGAAACTAAACATGCTCTTATGCTGGTGCATCGGAAAGTCCGCAAGTCAGATAAAAGAATTTTCAATGCTGCCCGTCGATGGAAAAATGTTTGAATATGACAAACTTGCTATTAACGTAATTGTCAATAATATTAAAGGAGGCATCAATTCCTGCGATATTCCTTTCACCAATGATTTTAAGCAATTTGCCGAAAACTACGATTCGTTGACTAAACAAGTCGCTGAATCTTGTGAAAGCGTTTTCATTGAAGATGCAATGATTGTAGGAACATCCGCAGTTGTCACAACAGAACTCGATTGTATTGTAAACCAATACACTGACAAATTCCTCAACCCTATGGTCATGTGGGGAAAATATCGTAAAAGCTGGTTTAAAACAACATTGCCTATTTCATTCCAGTTTCATCACGTACAGATGGACGGCGGTCATGCAGCAAAGTTTTTGGATTTGTTGCAAAAGGAGATTTGTAAGTTAGAAATCTAGGAAAAGTCTGAGTCTATAAGTCAATGTGTCAATAAGTTCAGAGTCTGAGTTCAGAGTCTGAGTTCAGAGTCTGAGTTAAACCTCACTTCTTCAAAGAGAACTCAAATCTCAAGCCACCTTCCGGTCTATTAGAAACACTGACATTTCCTCCGTGAAACTGAACGGCGTGTTTCACGATAGCCAATCCCAATCCTGTTCCGCCCATGCGTCGCGAACGTCCTTTGTCAACTCTGTAAAATCTCTCGAAAAGTCGAGGAAGTTGACTTTCCTCCACTCCCCTACCGTCGTCTTCAAACCTTATGACACACTGCTCATCATTATTTTCTATCAAAGTGATAAAAATATTTTTTCCACCAGAATAAGCGATGGCATTTTCTGTAAGATTCCTGAATATAGAACAAATCAAAGAGAGATTTCCGTTTATCATCACTTGTTCGTTGAATTCAGAATGCAAATACATACGTTCCTCTTCAGGCATGATATTAAGCTCATCATAAATATCATCAATTATACTATTGATATTAACTAATTCCTTTCCAATCAGTTGGCTTCCACTTTCCATTCTTGTGATAAGAGAGACATCTTCTAACAGACGGCGCAGACGTTCATTATTTGTATAACATCTCTCTATCAATTCCTGACGCTTTTCTTCTGTAAGATTTATACCGGAGAGCAAAGTTTCGAGGCACACTTGTATTGAAGCGACTGGCGTCTTCAGTTCATGATTTATGTTATTTGTAAGTTGTTGCTTGATACGGATTTTTTCACGTTCCTCTCGCAGTCTCGCCTCGTGAGCGATGTCCCTGTCTTTGATGGTCTGCTGCAGCTGAGCATACAATTTCACTATATGGTTAGATATGGAGCCAAGCTCATCGTTAGGGAAAGACTCATCCTCGTCAAATTCTTCGCCTTTCTCTGCCTTAGCAGCGAAACGGTTGAGACGTTCTATATTGTTACCCAATCTTTTCGTTGCATAATAAGCCAAGACTCCCATAATAAAACTCATTGCTATCATGATACTTAGGAAAGTCCAATCGGCTCGCAACAATTCCTGCAGTGATGCTGAATACGGGATTGCCGTACGCACAATAACACCATCACCTTTTGTTGCGGAGTAAAAATATTCTCGTCCATCGCTGGCAGATTGTCGCCCGATGAGATAACCGGAACCTTTCTTCATAGCCGAGGCCACCTCCGGACGCAAGCTGTGATTATCGAGAGAATCAATGGAAATCATATTGTCATAAAGCACATCACCGGAGAGAGAAATCACCGTCACGCGCAAGTCATCGAAAGGCTTTTCCTTTGCAGAGATATAATCCTCATAAGGATAGCCTTCTTCTATTGCAGAGATCAGATGCACATTATAAAGTTGTAATTGAGCATCAATAAATTCCGACCTATATTGTTTCTCGCGCATATATTGAAAGCTCACGAAACATAATATTATAGTCCATGAAAAAGCGAGCAACATCAGAAAAAGTCGCTTGTGATACGATAATTTAATCACTGAATCCATAGCCAAAACCTGAACGTGTAACAATGTAAGAACCATAGTTTCCAATCTTAGAACGCAGACGTGTGATATTCACATCTATCGTTCTATCAAGGACAACGACTTCATCGCTCCACACTCTGTTAAGTATCTGTTCGCGAGAACAAATCTTACCACGATGCGAGATGAGATAAGCCAGCAATTCAAACTCTTTTCTTGCGAGTTTCACCTCGACACCATCGACGATGCAGCGTTTGAATTCCAAATCAAGATGAAGACCTTCCACCTTTAATATATTAGGTTTATCGGCGTGAGCAACATTATTTCCTTTATGAGCCGAAGTACGACGCAGCACGCTTTTCACTCTCGCTATCACATTACGGACGGTATAAGGTTTCATGATATAATCATCGGCACCAATATTAAGTCCCATAATCATATCATCCTCCGTGTCGCGAGCGGTGCAAAATATAATAGGAATGTCGGCTGTCGTGACATCAGCCTTGAGCATCTTCGCCATCTTGATTCCACTTATCTCGCCCATCATAATATCAAGAAGGATAAGCGAATATTTTTTAAGGTCAAGCATCAAAGCCTCTTCTGCGCTAAAAGCGATGTCAACGTCATAACCTTCATTTTCGAGATTCAGTTTCAGAACCTCACATAAAGTCTCTTCATCATCGACTATTAAAATACGTTCTGTTGTCATATATATTTTTATCAAGCTCCACGTATCTCGAGAATTTTCACGTATCTTTTTTTATAACATATTTTAATATGTAAAAATCCTTCGATACACATAAAATATTTCTTGCAAATGTAAATAAAAATATGAGTATTTATAATGCAAGTTCAACATTTAATAAAAATGTAACAATTAATTTTTCTTAAATATTTCTTTAACCAAACTCTCATTTTTTCGTAACAACTTTGAAACATCTTACAGATACTTTTGCGGCAGAATTAAGACGAAAATTAAACATTAAACTAACAACTAAAAATTAAAAAGATGAAAAGAAAAAATTTAATCGCAGCAGCTCTTTTAGCCTGCATCAGTATCAGTGCAAAGGCACAAGATGTTAAAATTGAAGAACCTAAAGGTAAAGCGATCGTACAAACATTCGGCAACTTCAACGTCAATTTCGGCGCTGACAACAGCAGAGGTTTCGAACTTGAACGCACATATTTAGGATACGAATACAAACTATGCAACGGGCTTACCGTTAAAAGTGTGATGGACATCGGCAAGTCGAGCGATGTCTCCGACTTACAACGTATCGCCTACATCAAAAATGCGATGTTATCATGGAAGAAAGGCAATATGACATTAAACGGAGGTCTCATCTCAACAACGCAATTCAACTTCCAAGAAAAATTCTGGGGCTACCGTTACATCATGAAATCATTCCAAGACCAATACAAGTTTGGAAGCAGCGCTGACTTAGGTTTGTCTGTCGCTTACAAATTCGCCGATTGGATTTCAGCCGACGCTATCGTTGTCAATGGCGAAGGTTACAAGAAAATACAGAAAGACAACGGATTGAATTATGGTTTAGGTCTAACACTCACTCCAGTCAAAGGATTTCAGATTCGTTTGTACGGAGGTCTGAACGCCAGCGCAGAAGAAAACAAAGAAGACATTATTAATATAGCAGCTTTCGCTGGCTACAAAAACGACAGATTCACTGTTGGCGCAGAATACAATCACATGATGAACGCCTCATACAAAAAAGGCAACGACCAATACGGATA
>JAGBVS010000116.1 GCA_017630195.1 Bacteroidales bacterium
AACTCACCAGTATTAAGAGGCGGTGGTAGAGTATTCGGTCCACAACCACGTGATTACGGCTTCAAGTTGAACAAGAAAGTTAGACTTCTTGCACGTAAATCAGCTTTGACATACAAAATGAGAGATGCAGAAATTGCTATATTAGAAGACTTCACCTTTGATAGCATCAAAACTAAGAAGATGGTTGAAGTTTTGAATAACCTTAAAGTGAATGGTGGCAAGAACTTGTTTGTATTCCCAACTGTAGACACAAATGTTGTCATGTCAGCAAGAAACATTCAACGCACTCAAGTCACACTTGCTCGTAACCTCAACACTTATGATATTCTCAATGCCAAGAAAATTTTCATCTTGGAAAGTTCATTACCACAAATTGAAGAAATTCTTGGATAATTAACCTTAAAAATTAGAAACGATGATTATCATTAAGAAACCTGTAATAACAGAGAAGATGACCGCGATTACTGAGAAATTTAATCGCTATGCATTTATTGTTGACAAACGTGCAAATAAACTGCAAATCAAACAGGCTGTCCAAGACCTTTATGGCGTACAAGTGGAATCAGTCAACACTATTAATTATGAAGGAAAGCTTAAGTCACGTTACACAAAGACTGGCGTTATCAGCGGCAGAAGAGATGCTTTCAAGAAAGCAATCGTGACATTAGCAAAAGGTGAAACTATTGACTTTTTTAGCAATATTTAAAGATGGCTTTAAAGAAATATAAACCAACGACACCGGGTCAGCGCTTCAAAATTATTAGCGCTTTTGACGAAATCACAACAAGCAAGCCAGAGAAGTCATTGCTTGCTACTAAAAAAAGCACCGGTGGACGTAACCACGTAGGTAAAATGACTGTCCGCAATATTGGTGGTGGACACAAACAAAAATATAGAATAATTGACTTCAAACGTGACAAAGACGGTATCCCAGCAGTTGTTAAAACAATTGAATACGATCCAAACCGCACAGCACGTATCGCTCTCGTATTTTACGCAGACGGAGAAAAACGTTACATCATAGCTCCACAAGGCTTGAAAGTTGGACAAACAATCATGTCTGGTAAAGAAGCTACACCAAACGTAGGTAACACAATGTTTTTAAGTGATGTTCCTTTCGGTACAATCGTTCATAACATTGAATTACGTCCTGGTCAAGGTGCTAAAATGGCACGTAGCGCAGGTGCATACGCACAATTGATGTCTCGCGATGGTAAATATGCAATTTTGAGAATGCCTTCAGGCGAAACACGTCTCATACTTCAAGCTTGCAAAGCTACTATCGGTACAGTGTCAAATGGTGAACATAACCTCGAAAAATCAGGTAAAGCAGGTCGTAGCCGTTGGTTAGGCCGCCGTCCAAGAGTTCGTGGTGTTGTTATGAACCCTGTTGATCACCCAATGGGTGGTGGTGAAGGCCGCGCATCAGGTGGTATCCCACGTAGCCGTAAGGGTATGCCAGCTAAGGGTTATAAGACACGTGCATTGAAGAATGCATCTAACAAATACATCATTGAAAGAAGAAAGAAATAATAACCAGGTAAAAAATTAAAGAAATGAGTCGCTCACTTAAAAAAGGACCATATATCCACTACAAACTCGAAAAAAGAGTTTTGGATAATGT
>JAGBVS010000117.1 GCA_017630195.1 Bacteroidales bacterium
CAATGATTTTTAATGTTAAACCAATATTATTAACTCTTTGAGCTTCATCTATTATTACGACTTTATGATTGCCAATAAGGTTCTTTAGTTCTGTGGAAGTCTTGCTTTCCAAATCAGCTCTGTCGTCATAATCATCGCAATTAAGTTTCAAAACCTTATCATAATCACTGATTATAGAATCAAATAAGGTGGTTTTCCCAACTTGACGTGCTCCTAATACGATGATTATCTTTCCTTTGTTAAAATCATCTTTAATATTATTTTCTATTTGTCGTTGAATCATGATGAAATTATTTCTGACAAAGATAATACGATTTTCGATTCTAACCGAAAAAAAACAATACTTTTTTCGATTCTAACCGAAAAAAGTATTGTTTTTTTATTAGGAGTTGAGGATATAAGGGTATGAGGAATATCTTGCGTAGAGGCGCAGGACGTGCGACTTTGCAATTAGGAATTATCCCAAAACCCTCAATTCCTCAATTCCTTAATTCCTAAAAACCAGAAATCCAGAAATCCAGAAAAAAAGAAGCGCCACTTTAACAGCAGCGCCTCCACTTATAGTCTTATAGACTTATAGATTTATAGTCTTATTATTGTGTTACTCTTTCTAACCATTTAACCATGCCGAACATGACGCCCATAGAGATGAGACATACAATCAAGAATACTGTCCAGCATTGCCAGATTGGCCAAGCGTTGTACATGAGAGGTCCGATCCATAATAAGAGGTTGCCGAGTGCTGTTGCACCTAACCATAAACCTTGGCAAAGACCTAACATATGTTTTGGAGCTACCTTTGATACGAATGACAAACCGAGTGGAGAGATGAAGAGCTCAGCAACTGTTAAGAAGAAGTAAACAGCGATGAGAACCCACCAGTGTGATTTTTCTGCCATTTGTTCAGCGATTGGTAATGCTTTGAATTCGTTTGCTGATGGATAACCTTTCATGTATGAGAAGATAGCCAAGAACAAGAATGCTAAGCCAGCGATGAACATACCGATAGCGATTTTACGAGGAGTTGAAACTTCTTTACCTTTTCTTGCCAATACAGCGAAGATACCCATGATGATAGGAGTAAGAACGATAACGAAGAATGGGTTAACAGCTTGCCAGATTTCTGGAGCTACTGCTGATGAATCGACGAAGTCACGTGCGAAGAATGACAATGACATACCGTTTTGGTGGAATGAGAACCAGAAGAAGATAACGATACCTAAAACTGCGAATAAAGCTGCCAAACGTTGTTTGATTTCTTTAGCCATAGCTGCTTTTTCTTCTTCTGTGTATGATGCTGATTCAACTTTTGCTTTCTTAGCTGGTGTAGGGAATCTCTTTTGATTTGTGATGAATATTGTCAAAGAGATTAACATAGCTGCTACAGAAGCGATGAATGAATAGTGGATACCTTCGTTGAAGATTTGTAAGTAGTTAGCACATGATGCTGCCATATCTGAAATGTTGCCACCTGCTGCTGCCATCATTTCGTTGAGGTTAGCCATAGCTTGTGCGCTCATGCCTGCAGCGTCATTTAAGAATTGGTGACAAAGAGCTGGAAGTGCTGGGTTGTAAACCATTTCGTTTACGCCTAACCACCATTCACGGAGTAATGGAGCTACGAAAGGAGCGATTAAACCGCCAACATTAATAAATACGTAGAAAATTTGGAAACCTGAGTCTCTCTTGTCTTTTGCTATTTTAAGAGCTTCTGGGCCTTCTTTAGCTGCTTCGGCTTCGAAGTTGTCGTACATTTGACCTACGATAGCTTGTAAGTTGCCTTTGAATAAACCATTACCGAAAGCAATCATGAATAAAGCAAAACATGTTAATGGTAATAACCATGCTTGGTTGCCAG
>JAGBVS010000118.1 GCA_017630195.1 Bacteroidales bacterium
AAAAAAGCTGTATCTTTGCAATCGAAATCAGTTGGACTGGTAGCTCAATTGGATAGAGTCCCTGACTACGGATCAGGCGGTTGTGGGTTCGACTCCCGCCCAGTTCACAAAAGGAAATCGAGAAATCGGTTTCCTTTTTTCGTTTTAATATCCCCACGTATCACAAGTATCTCACGGAACATTTTTTGGGGAATCAGTCTGAAATTTCGCCATTAGTCAAAAAAAAGACGCCACTATGCAATAGCAGCGTCCTTGTTGACTTGTTGTCTTGTAGTCTTGTAGTCTTGTAGTCTTTAATAATCATTCCATCACTAAACGTAATCCGTGGTATGTATCGCACCAGTTAGGACTGCAGCTGAATCGTCTTGTCACTCTGCAATATGTGTCATTATACGAGAATGCACCGCCTCTAACCACTTTATTATTTCCGGTACTTGGTCCAGTAGGATTGGTCTGAGCACTACTATTATAACCGCCATACCAGTCAGAACACCATTCAAAAACATTGCCGCTCATATCATAAATACCGAGTTCATTAGGAATCTTGCCTTTCACATTTTGAGGCTCATAATTACTGTTGCTAACATACCAAGCGACACTTCCAACATTATTGCTTCCAGAATATTCATATTCTTTAGATTGCTTGCCACCTCTCGCCGCATATTCCCACTCAGCCTCTGTTGGCAAACGGAATGTCTTTCCTGTCATATAATTAAGCTTATCTATAAATTCATTACATTGATTCCAATTAACAGCATGCACCGGCTTCTTATTTCCGGTATAAACACTTGGATTAGAGCCCATAACTGCATCCCACAATTCTTGCGTCACTTCAGTCTCGCCAATATAAAACCCATCTAAGGTAACGCTGTGCTTAGGTGTTTCGTCAATGTTACCTCCTATTCCACCGTCACCGCCCATCATATAAGTTCCACCAGCCACTTCAATCATTTTAAACGAGACACCGCCTACGTTTATATTGACGCTATTTGGAGTATCAGGGTCTTCCGGTTCGTCAGGGTCTTGAGGATCGTTAGGTTCTTCTGGATTTTCAGGGTCTTCTGGTTCTTCTGGATCTTCCCCACTTCCATCGGTTTTATTAGCTTTAAGCGTAAGCTGCTTACCGCCATTATTTGTCAATATGCTCAATGTCGTAACATTTTTACCGTCCGACAACAAGCTTCTATCTATAACGACGATAATAGATTTTGTCGCACCAGGCTGCAAGATTCCTTCTTCAGAACTAAGGCTTGAAACCCATGTCGCAGTCTTAAATATCTCATATTCCAATGACATTGTACTATTGTTAAAAATACTGAACATACGAGTATTATCATCCTGCATGCTTCCAAAATCTAGCACTTCTATTTCATTGCCGTTTGAGTCGAGGATTTTCAATAAGGCTGGTATCTTCTCAATCTGCACATCGCGGCGCATAGCCTTGTCACCATCAATTACAATGACGTAGTCGTCAACCAAATCAGTATATTCGGTTTTGGAGACAGTTATAGAATACTCACCATCTTTCAACTCGAGAAACTCATAACGGCCGTCTGTGCCTGTGAGCGTTGTCTCTCCTGATGGACGCAGTTGCACGTTAGCGTTCTTGACAGGTTCTCCTGTAGCTTTATCGGTAACGATTCCATAAATCGAACCTAACTCTTCTATAGGGTCTGGTTTACAAGAATTAAATATTGATACGAAAATCAATAATAATGACAATAAAGATATTAATCGCTTCATAATTTATATATAACTTTTATCAAATAATCAATCAGAAACTGGACGAATTGTAAAGCCCATGTATCTTTCAGGAGTACTACACGATCCACAACCATAACCATCCTTTCCATAAGCTCTGTTATTAAGACTACTTTGGTAAGGAGTAGATGACCAGTAACATGTAGTATTATTATAATAATGATGATAATTGGATATTTTATATCCTGCACGCGGTAAAATTATGCTGCAACCATTAATCTTACTTGTCAATTTATATACTTTCCTACCGTTTATATCTACTTCTTCATACGTGCAATAGTTCATCAACTCATTCATTTCATTTACTTTAGGCATTCTCCATGTAGAACCCCATTTTGCTCGAGCGACATCATAGTTAGGGTCTCCGGAAATATCTTCCATCACGACTTCGTGTGTAGAACTATTATCAGTGCCATAGTAATCCTTTGTCTCCAATTCTCCCCATGCGTAATATTCGCCTGACATTTCTGGCGACGATGCCCCCACGTTACAAGTAGCCCACTTCAAGCCGCTTGGCAATCCCAAGTCAATGTATTCATATCCGTTAATTTCTCCTGTTAGGGATATTTCTTCTGTAGTAAAGCTTTTCACTTCACCATAAGCTGTGCCATTGATGTTAGTAGCATACGCTCTATAATAATATGTTGTATTACTTGAAAGGCCAGTTATCTGTGAGGAATACGAACCAGTTCCGCTTCCGTCAACGGTTTTCTTGCTATTGATGCTAGGATTCTGAGCCGTGCTCCAGCAAAGTCCGCGAACTGTAACTGCAGCGCCACCGTCAGATGTCACCTCACCACCGCTCAGTGCAGAATCTGTTGTTATATCACCAACAGAACCTGTAATTACCGTTGGAAGTGATGTTTCTGGATTTTCAGGTTCATCTGGTTCACCACCATTGCCTCCATTTGTTGTAAAATATCTCAGCTCGCCCCAAACAGTCTCTCCGTCAAGCATCATATATGCTTTAAAATAGTATGTTTTTCCTTCTTGAAGATCTGTAAGATTATATGAGAATTCGCCGATACCATTTCCTGAAACAATTTTCTTGTTTGATACGTTAGAATCTGTTCCGTAATAAAAACCTTTTTCAGAATATGCAAGCTGATTGTTTATTGAACCTAACAATGTAGCTGAATTAGTCGTTACATTTATAGCATCTTTCGTAGAAACATCACCAGCCTTATTTGCCTTTAAAGTAAGTTGTTTACCTCCATTGTTTGTCACTATTGTGATTGTAGTGGCATTATCTCCAAATGATAATTTTGTCCTGTCTATTGAAATCACTATCGGCCTTGTCTCACCTGGATTCATAGAGCCTTCATCAGAGCTGAAACTAACGACCCATGCCGCAGACTTATATATCTGATATTGCAGAGGCATTGTGCTGTTATTGAATATGCTAAACATACGAATATTGTCATCCTGCATGCTGCCGAAATCGAGCACTTCTATTTCGTTGCCGTTAGAGTCGAGGATTTTCAACAAGGCCGGAATCTTCTCAATCTGAACATCACGGCGTATCGCCTTACTGCCATCTATAGTAATGACGTAGTCGTCAACCAAATCAGTATATTCGGTTTTGGAGACAGTTATAGAATACTCACCATCTTTCAACTCGAGAAACTCATAACGGCCGTCTGTGCCTGTGAGCGTCGTCTCACCAGAAGGACGCAACTGGACATTAGCGTTCTTCACAGGCTCGCCGGTAGCTTTGTCTGTTACAATGCCATAGATAGAACCGAGTTCTTCTATTGGATCTGGTTTACAAGAATTTAAATTAAATATTGATATAAAAATCAATAATACAGAAAGTAAAGATATTATTCGTTTCATAATCAATCATTCATCTTTTTTATAGTTATCATGACTTCCGATGTCTCCCCTGACAAGACTTTTACAGTCCTAATATTTGATTCATAACCGTTTTTGTGAACACTTAGAGAATATTGCCGTGCATCTAAGTCATCAAAAACAAATTTTCCATCATCAGAAGTAATCACATTTTTACTGCCTGGCGAAAGGTCAACTGAAACATAACCAACTGGTTCAAATGTTTCACTATCAACAACAGTTCCTTCTATAGTTCCAAAAATATCATATTCTATTGGATTACAAGATATTAATGACAATAAAAAAACAAATGCAAGTATCTTTTTCATAATTTAAAATTTAAAGTTTAATGCGATTCCTGTTGAATTAAAATCAGTATATGGCGATACTGAAATATTATTTTGTCCTAAATGGATAGCCTCTTCACCTTTTGCAGCGATACCATCAATCACATTCCATACATACAACGCAGCAGCTCCTGCAATTGAAATATTACGCACTGTCTGACAAGTATTTGCATTCTTTGTATATTGATATTTCAATGAAGAATTATGTGTCGAAGATATGTTGTTAATATTCGTTTTCATCAATGCGTGCGATACGATAGCACTTCCCACAAAGGCTATTTCGCCTGCAATGAAACACACGCCTTTTGCCGTTTGGCCTTTATGAATCTGCGCCATTCCTGGAAGGAAAACCCTTGCTGAAAACGGATAACTATCCGAAATCACAACCTTATCAAAATCGTAAGAAGGATCTTTGGCAACCTGAACCAAAATATGGCAAATATGATCATAAGCTATCTTCTCACGATATTCAGCTATTACGCGAGCTTTTATTCTTACATTATTATTGCTTCTGATGTCGAACATATCACCGTACATCTTAATCTCAACATCAGAATCAATCACATTGTCCTTAAACAATTGCTTCACTGCATTTTCCCGAGCATAATCATAACTATGATTCGAGGTCCCGACAAGAACTTTCAAATACGAAGTCGAGGTTTCATCATAATAACCATCCAACCATATCGGTTTCTGCTGTGCATTGATTTCGTTGCACTTAAACACGAATAACACACAAAATAACAACATTAAATAAAAACGTTTCATATTTGTAAAGAAATTTGATTATGAATATGCAAATATATATTTTTTATTTAATAAAAAAGAAAGGAAATTTTAACAACACAACAATTTCTTAATTTCTCAATCCAAGCTCCTAATTCCTAATTAACCTATCACTCTTTCCTCCCATATCGATGAGTTTCTCCGCAGCCTTCACAACGCTTTGATTTCCAGAATATAACTTTTTCTTAGTATCATCGTAGCTACCTTGAAGACTTTCTATTTTCTTGCCTAAATCATCATATCTTTTCATAAACTCACCCACTCTATCCAACAGTTTATTCACTTCATCGAAGATTTCCTGTTGGTTTCTCGCTTGTTTCACTTGCGACCACGCAAGTTGTATCATTCTTAAAAGCGCCAAAAGATTCTGTTCACTCGTAATGAAAACACCATTTTCAAAAGCCTCACGCCACAAGGTATTATCCTCATACAAAGCAAGTTGCATAGCTGATTCATTTGGCACAAACATCACAACATAATTAAGACTCACACGTGGTGATTTTATATATGACGAATAATTTTTCTTCTGCAATTCCTTGCAATGTGACTTCATACTCTGCAAATGACGCTTCAATGCTATCGCTCTTTCCGTATCATCAGAGGCATTACAATAATCCACAAAGGCCGTCAAAGACACTTTAGAATCAATGACAAGGTCTTTATTATCAGGATAATGCACTACAACATCAGGGATAAGTCTGGAACCTGTTTCATCATGAAAAATCATATTACCCCTTGAGTCCTTCAATGTTGTCTGTTTTTCATAATGCTCACCTTCTGTCAAACCCGACTTTTCCAAAATATTTTCAAGGATAAGTTCACCCCAATTGCCTTGCGTCTTGGATTCGTTTTTAAGAGCCTTCGCCAAGTTATTAGCATCATTACCAATATCTTGCGTACGTTTCATCAAATCCTCTATTGCCTTTTCTATACTAGCTTTATTCTCTGAATTTGTCTTAATATTATCTACCATCGATTTCTTCATTCCTTCAATCTCATTTTTTAAAGGATTCAAGACAGCATCCAACTGAACACTATTAGCTCTAACCAAAGATTCCTCTCTTTGACGTAAAAGCTTTTCCGTTGTGTTCTGTAATTCCGATTTCAAGGCGTTTATCTGAGTCTCAAATTGCTTATTTCTTAGCTCTTCATTTTTAAGCTCTTGCTCCTTCATAAAATCAATTTGAGTCTGCAAACTGCTATTTTTAGATTTCAAAACAAAACCAACCAAAAGAGCACCGATTATTAAACCTATGATAAAAAACAATACATTCATATTAACTCCTAATTCCTAACCACCTGAACTCGGCTCGCAGATTTACCTTCTCTAACCAATTGTATCTGAGCCGGGATTCGTTCTTTTAAAGTATCTACATGTGATATAATTCCTACTCTTCGACCAAGATTATGAAGATTTTCCAATGTATTCATCACCATATCAAGTGATTGAGAATCAAGTGTTCCAAAACCTTCATCAATAAAAAGCATATCTGTATTGAAATGTTTGTCGTTGAGCGATGTAAGGCCTAAAGCCAAAGCCAAAGAAACAAGGAAAGTCTCGCCTCCCGACAAAGAACTCGCAGTCCGGAGTTCACCGCCCATTTCCATATCCTGAACCATAATAGCAAGAGAATCAGAATAATTAGCAAGAAGATAACGCGAACTTAACTGACGCATATAATAATTCGCCCTATCAAGCAAAATTCTCATGGTATAAGCTTGCGCCACGTCTCTAAAATTATCATTTTCTGTCGTTCCAATCGCTTTGGCAAGTTGTTCCCACAAATGACATTCCTTTGCTATTTTTTCATATTCTTTCTTATAACTTTCTGATTCTAAAGAAATTTGCTTATTCGTCAATAATTTTGTCTTTACTTCAGAAAGCTTTTCATCATTTATCTTCTTTTCCTCCAACAACAAGCTTTTCTGATTATTAAGCTCATCCCAGGAAACATCTTCAATCGGTTTATTTTCATTCTTTTGATGAGATTCCAATTCTTCACATTTTATTTCCATGGCCTTTTTGGTTTCAATAAACTTTTCATCCAAATACTTATTCTTTTGACTATACAATTGAATATCAATAATTTGATTTAAAAACTTCAATCTCTCGTAATCAATTGTTGACGATTGTTTCAAAAAAACATCTATTTCAATTTTAATAGAATCAACATCTTTTTCAACAGAATATTTTTTTGAAATCCTATCTTTATTTTTTTCATAAACTGCTGAAAGATAAGGAATTAATTTATCATATTTTATATTGTTAGACTTCAAGCCAACATTTCTCCAGTCCGGAATAATACCGTAAATCTGTTCCAAATATGTTTCTGCTTGATTTATAAGATTTATAAGGTTATATTTTTGATTTTCAATATCTTTCAACAATTCTTGTTTTTGTATCCACTCTTTTGCCGATTCTTTGACATCTTGTACAAATTTGAAATTATCCATGCTCCAACATTCCTCCCAATTTTCATCATTGATATAGCCATTCACAAAGAGTTTCTTTTCATCATACTTTTTTATGGAATCCGAAATGCTGGTTTTAATCGCTGTTATCGAAAGCTCAATTTCCTGATATTCACTTTGTTTATTAAGAAATTGTTGTTGAAGAGTATATATTTTTTCTTCTATCAACTTTTTATTTTTTTGCACTTCATCAATTTTGTTTTTAACAGAAGCTATATCATTCAATTTAAGACTTATTGCCTCTATTTCTTTATCAAATTCCAAAATCGATTCTTTATGCTTTACTATATTGGCATCTATTCTTTCCAACTCAAATATTGGATTTTCGTTACATAATTTGTTTAGTTCCTTTAACAAATCATTTAATCTATTTTCGTCGGATTGAATATTTCTACCGAGCACATTAAGCTCTGATTCTATTTTATTTAGTTCATTTTGGGTATTTAGAAATATTTCCCTCAATCTTTTCCATTCTTTTTCCAAGCTCACGAACAAAGAATTGACTACCGCTTCATCTTTAAAATAATGTTCACGACTTCCACAAACCGGACAAGGCTCACCATCTTTTAATTTATTTCTAAAGGATTTCGCCCAATCCTCAACCATATTTTTTTGCTGTTGAAACTCCGAATCATTCCTCTCGAAATTAATTTTAGCAAGATTTAAAGCTTTATTTTTATCATTAAACAATAACTTTAAATCATCATATCTAACCTTCTCTTTTTTAATATTTTCAGATAATAATAAATATTGTTCTAAAACTGTTCTTACAGCATTTAACTTCGAAATTCTGGCTATTGACTTTTGCTTGTTTTCTGTAATGTTTCTATATTCTTCAAGCAACTTATCATTCTCCTCAGAATTGAATTTTTTAAGAAGTTCATCGAGATTTCCGTCTATTTCTACCTTAGTTTTTTTAACATCATCTATAGAGGAAGAAACTTCCTTCACGCTATCAATAATCTCTGTTTTCTTCGATTCCTTTTTCCTTAATTCTGTTTCTTTATTCGTTTTATGATTCTGAAGCAGAGACATTTCCTCTAAAGCGCTAACAACCAAGTTGACATTAGAAAAAAACGATTCTTTATCTTTATGATTTTCAATCCATTCATTTGTTTCCACAAATTTAGAATCCAATTGATTGTTATCGTCAATCACATTTTGCAATACAAATTTAAGATTAGAAAGCAAACTTGCATCTTCTTCAAATTGTCTGTTTATTTCAGTCAAGTCATTTTCAACACGTTGCAACTCATTCAATTTCATTCTAATCTGTGATGTGGAAAAATAATCATCGACAAGAGATTTATTTTCTTTATATTCCAACGAATCAATCTGACTTAAAATATTATCATACAATAATTTAACATTATTATAATCATTATTCAAGTCATTATTTTTCTTAATCCAATTCAATGAATTTTCAATACGTTTCAATGATTCTTCACTTTGTAAACCGAGTTTTTCCAATTCCGACCTTTTAGTTTCAAGACAAGCAATTTCATCATCTGGCAAAACATTATCTTTCAATCTGTTATACAAAGATTCGGTTTCTTTTTTCTTTTGTGCGGATTCGTTCTTTTTAAGCTTTATCCGTTCTGCAATTTGAGAGTAAACCTCTGTTCCTGTGAGCATTTCCAATATTTCAGACTGCTTGCTTTTTTCCGAGACTAAGAACGTATTAAATTCGCCTTGAGCAAGCATCACAGAACGCACAAACTGCTCGTAGGTAAGCCCGATTATTTCAACAATTTTATCATTGACATCATTTACATTACTGCACAAAACAGTTCTCAAATCATTGTTCACAAGCTCGAGTTTTCGGCGGTTTGTTTTAGCGTATGTATTTGATTTAGTTTTATGTACAAGCCATGATGCGATATAATGATCATCATTAACAGAGAAATGAAGCTCAGCCTTTCCATCATATTTTCCATTACGCAGGATATTGTACGCATCATTGGTTTTTATTCCGTTTTCAGTTTTCTCTTTATTCTTAACATTCTCATAACGAGACACTTTGTCAAACAATGCCAAAGTAATAGCATCAAGGATAGTGGTTTTTCCAGAACCAGTTTCACCGCAAATCAAGAAAAGCGGCTCCTTTGCCAAAACACCTTCTGAGAAAACTATCTCAGCATTTTCAATCGAATTAAGGTTTTGTATTATTAATCTTTCAATTCTCATAATCAATCACTTAACTATTACATAACTTCATCACTTCATTACTTCATTACTTCATCACTTCATCACACACTTCCTTAAACATAGCCTTCATCTCATCTGGCATTTCAATATCATACTTCTTTTTAAACACCGAACAACCCAAATCATACGGAGAAATGCATTTAAAATCTTCCAAAGTCATCACAACACTTTCATTTTCAGAACTTTCAAGCTTAGGCACATAAAGTTGTACACCGCAGAATTTGGCTTTTTTATCTTTAAACAAATCCAAAATCCTTGCATTCTGAACATCAGAAATTGGAGTTTCAGACTTAACATGCAATCTTATATATTGCTCTTTATCAATCACTTTATCTATCATAGACATAACTTCATCAAACGACAAAGCATCATCATACGATTTAGGTTTAAATGGAAAATCAATTATAGGAATCAAAGTATCCAACTCTTTTATTTTAACGTCAACATTGTGATTTTCTATATTAACGACAGTAACAGAATGCGTATAATCCTCATTAAAAGTCATTGGGAAAGGAGAACCAGAATATCTCATTTTTTCATCTTTCCCGATATTCTGGGGATGATGAACGTGACCGAAAGCCCAATAGTCGATTTCCGACAAAGATGAAATTTCGGAAGAATCAACAGCCTCAATTCCGCCTACTATTTTATCCTTATTTTTAAGAACAGCATCAGAAATCATAAAATGACCTATAGCAATAACAGAATGATTTTCATTATATTGCGAATTACACTTCAAGTTATTCTTTAAGTTATTATAAAAAGAAAAAACACGATTAGAATACGAATCATTTTCCTTTAAAGAAGGATAATTTCCTGCATTTATAAACGGAACTGCGAGCACCCAGCCAACAATTTCACCATTTCTTTTTATTGGAATCTGGATTTTAGAAACGTCATAAGGAAGTTCCTTTTCTTCATCGTTTCGATAAAAATCGAGGCAGCCTACGACTGTCACGTTAAAGGCAGCCCACAGCTCTTGGGGAGCCTCCAACCTCGAAGGCGAGTCATGATTGCCAGCGACGACAATTATCTGCAAATCATCATACAGACGAGACAACTCAACCAAAGCATGATAATAAAGCCGCTGCGAAATCACAGTAGGCGTTGCAGAATGAAAAATATCGCCAGATACGACCAAAGCATCCGGCTTTTCTTCCAAAAGAATATCTTTCAATTGATTAAAGAAATACTTATGTTCCTCATCGCGAGAAAACTGGTACAAGGTCTGCCCTATATGCCAATCACTTGTGTGAACTATCTTCATACTTTCTAACCTCCTTAATTACATAAACATCTTCAAAACCAAGTCCATTTTTATAATATCCAGAAACACGCAATTCATGATACAATTCATCGTCGAACCATGAAGCACGGACCGAGCCTTTAGATTCATTCAGGACCATGCCACCCACAACATGCCAATCAGCTATTCTTACATCCGTTGTGTCTATTGTAAACAACTGAACGTCAGACTTATCATGAGCTATATATACAGGATTAGGATTCAATTCTTCATAAAAGAAATCAACTATTTCATTCTGTATTGTATAGAAATTATCATTCAACATACGATGTTCGTCCAAATGGAGAGTATGACCTTCTCCGTGGAAAGTATGCAGTTCAGAACGTATTCCCAACTCATTGGCTCTCTGATTTATAAAATATGAACCATACATTTTGTCGAAGAAAACTTTTTGAAACTCGCCAAGAGCGCGGAAAGGATAACCATAACGATAAGGCAGAACGACGTCTTCATCACCGTGGAAAGAAATTATTGAAGCATTGGAATTTTCAAGAATCTTCAAATCAAAAATTGAGCCCCACATATTAGCTATAGCCCTAATTTTAAATGAGTTAGTATATTCATTACCTGAAGTTTCAATATCGCCCAAATCATCTAAGAACATTGAGGAATAAGAAGCGGCGGGACGATTCTCATTACGCATATATGCAAGATTCAAGGCTGTAATACTGCCTGCACTCGCTCCTCCAACAAACAGATAATCAGGGTCTATACGATAAACTTCCCGTTTTGAAAGAAGATACCTCATTGCCGCATGCGCATCTTGCGTCGCTTGATATGCAGTTCTAAGAATAGCCTTTGAATTAACCCTAAATCCCATTCTGTAATTTATTGACACACAAACATAACCCAAAGATGCAAAATGCGTACACCATTTTTGGTATGGCACAGTAGCCTTGTCACCGATAAAAAAAGCGCCGCCATGAATCAACATAATTAGAGGTCGTTTCTCAAGAGTATCAGCTTTTGGGATATAAATATCCATATCCAAACTCAAATCTTTCTTCTTCAAAGAGTTAACAAAGCTCATTTTCATAATGTTAACCACATCAATAGTATCATCAGGTATTGAAGTCCAGAAACCTTTCGCTTTTCCATAGTTAACATCAGAAATTCTTTCAACTTCAAAAATCTCATCCCTATATCTACCGAGATTAAAAGCATGATAATCATCAACTTTATAAGGGTAAATAACGAATTTCTTTTTTTTATAGAAATCAGCATAAGTACCTTCTATCCTATCATTTTTGTTCTTTTTAATTTTCAAAACATAAGTTATTGAATCATAGAAAGTCACTTCATATTTCTTTCTGTTATAATTCATAGTGAAAGGCTCTGCCCGCATGGTCATCTCATCATCCACAAGATAAATCCTTCCTTTGACTTCTGCATTATCAACATAATCGACCTTGACAAAATAAGTTTTATAATCTGTTTGATTTTCAAATATATAGGCAGAATCACGAATAACATTCTCAGCATTTTTGCATGAAAACATGAAGAAAACAAAGAATACGAAGGAAAATATCAATAAAAAACGAGAAGGACAAATCGATTTCATAACATTAAATTTGGCTGTAAAATTAAAAAAAATACTTGAATTTATCGCTCAAAATTCTTAATTTCGCAAACTTAAATTTTGTTCAAAAAAATATGAAAAAGAAGATTAAAAACATCATCACAGCAGGTATTATTGCGATGACATTAATATCGTGTACTGGCGATATGCAGGAAGCTGATTATCGCATAATTCCGTCACCAAAAGCCATCACGGAAAACAGCGCTGACAATCCATTTGTCATCTCAAAAAAAGTCACAATCACATATCCTGAAACACATGCCGAATTAGCCAAAGAAGCTAATTTCTTATCAGAATATCTTAATGAGATTTTAGGATATTCGTTAAAGATTGAGTCATCCGACACATTCAAAAAAGGAGCTATCAATTTAAGCATTGACCCTACTATTTTTACAGAAAATGATTCTTACAAAATAATTGTAAATGAAAATAATATAAACGTTATTGCAAGTGAAGCTTCAAGTTTGTTTTACGCTATTCAAACATTAAGAAAAAGCCTTCCTTTTGATGCAAAAGGCGAAAATGTTTTAATGCCAGCAGCCGAAATTTACGACTATCCGCGTTTCGATTACAGAGGCGCCATGTTGGACGTAAGCCGTCACATCTTCCCTCTCGATTCAGTCAAAGAATATATCGAAGTCATGGCATTACACAACATGAACAAATTCCACTTACACCTCACCGACGACCAAGGCTGGAGAATGGAGATTAAGAAGTATCCAGAATTGACAAAAGTCGGAGCTTGGCGTTCGGGCACCAAAATCGGAAAAAGCGAGACTTTCGACACCATCCGTTACGGTGGTTTCTACACACAAGAAGAATTGCGAGAACTCGTTCTATATGCTGCTGACCGCCACATCACAATCATTCCTGAAATAGACCTTCCAGGACACCAATTAGCAGCATTGGCGACATATCCAGAATTCGGCTGCACCGGAGGCCCTTACGAGGTTTGGAGCCAATGGGGCGTTTCAGAAGACGTTATTTGCGCAGGCAACGAAGACGCAATGCGATTCTTGGAAGACGTATTGGTAGAAGTGATGGACATATTCCCTAGCGAATACATACACATCGGCGGCGACGAATGCCCTAAAACACGTTGGGAAAAATGTCCAAAATGTCAAGCCAAGATTAAGGAACTCGGATTGAAAGACGATGACAAATTCAAAGCAGAAGCATATTTGCAAAGCTATGTCATGAAGAGAATGGAGAAATTCCTTGAAGATCACGGACGTAAAGTCATTGGCTGGGACGAAATATTAGAAGGCGGCCTCGGACCAAATGTAACAGTCATGAGCTGGAGAAGCATCGACGCTGGAAAAGAAGCAGCTCAACAACATCATGATGTCATCATGACCCCATGTTCACATCTCTATTTCGACTATTACCAAACAGAAGACATCGACAATGAGCCTATAGCAATCGGCGGTTATATTCCTGTAAGCAGAGTTTATGAATTCGAGCCAATACCATCAGGTCTGACAGAGGAAGAAGCTAAACATATCTTAGGTCCACAAGCCAACCTCTGGGTTGAATACATCAAAAACATGAACACTGTATTTTATAGAGTTTTGCCAAGAATGGACGCTTTATCTGAAGTGCAATGGGTCATGCCTGAACAAAAGAACTATGACGACTTCCTTAATCGCGCATATAAGATGGTTGAGTTATACGACCTCAAAGGATGGAACTATGCAAAACACATCTTTGACATTGATGTAAAAATCGTCCCTAATGTCGAAGCAAAATGTATTGACGTTACAATGTCGAAATTCGGTGATGGTGACATCCTATACACCATAGACGGAACCGACCCACTGACAAACGGAATTAAATATGAAAAAGCACTCAATCTCACAAAAAGTGCAAAGGTCAGAGCAATTGTAAAAAGAAAAAATAATGTTGGAAGAGAATTCTGCACCATCATTGAACTCAGCAAGTCATCGATGAAGCCTATCACATTGAAAAATCAGCCACACGAAAACTACAGATTCGACGGAGCCAACACATTGATTGACGGCTTGTCAGGAGGAAGCAACTACAAGACCGGACGTTGGATCGCATTCTTCGGCGAAAATGTTGATGCTAAAATCGATTTAGGCGAAGCTCAAGAAATTAGCAATCTTTCTTTCAATTGCAACTTAACAAAAGGTGACTGGATTTTCAATGCGAAGTCTGTTAAAATATTAATATCAGATAATGGCAAGGACTACAAAGAAATCTACAGCCAGGAGTTCCCAATCGAGACAGTAAGAGAAGACGGCATAATGCCATATAACATTGATTTTGAAAAAGTCAAGACACAATACGTCAATGTTATCATAGAGCCATTCATGTGTCCTGAAGGACATTCTGGCTATGGCTACCCTGCATGGATTTTTGTTGACGAATTAAGCATTAACTAATATGAACGAGATGACAATACGCTTTGCCGAGCCAAGCGAAGCTGGTTTGGTTTTCGACTTTATCAAAAAAATTGCAGAATACGAGAAACTGCTTGATGAAGTCATCTGTGACGAAGCAACTATTTACGATTCTGTTTTCGTGAAGAAAGAAGCAGAAGTCATATTCGTTTGCGAAGACGGCACGCCTGTCGGCTTTGCCTTGTTCTTCCACAACTTCTCCACTTTCATGGGAAAGAAAGGACTTTATCTTGAAGACCTGTTCGTCATCCCCGAGAAAAGAGGCAAAGGATACGGCAAGGCTTTATTCCAATATTTGGGAAGATTGGCAAACGAGAGAGGATGCAAACGATTTGAATGGGTCTGCTTGAACTGGAACGAGCCGTCCATCAGATTTTACAAGTCATTCGGAGCTGTTCCTATGGACGAATGGACTACATTCAGATTGTCTGGCAAAGCATTGAATGACATATAATTTTTTACGAAAATATTTTTCAAAATTATGTTTTTCGTAAAGGAAAATTTTGTACTTTTGCACCCGCAAACCTCGGGTAGGTTTAACAGTTAAATTATTATTAACATTTAAAAAATTAGTTTTATGCCAGCAAAAATGAGATTACAAAGACATGGTAAAAAAGGTCAACCATTTTATCATATTGTAATTGCAGACGCTCGCGCACCACGTGATGGTCGCTTCACAGAAAAAATCGGTACCTACAATCCTGTAGCTCAACCAGCTCAAATCAACATCAACTTTGACAAAGCTTTGGATTGGTTAAACAAAGGTGCTCAACCAACAGACACAGTTCGTTCTATCCTTTCACAAAAAGGCGTTTTATTGAAAAAACACTTATTAGTTGGTGTTAAAAAAGGCGCTATGACAGCAGAACAAGCTGAAGTTAAATTCCAAAACTGGATGAAAGAGAAAGAAGCTAAAGCAGCTGAACTCGTAAAAACTACAGCAGAACAAAAAAGAGCTATTCAAAAAGAAAGATTAGAAGCAGAAGCAAAAGTTAATGAAGCTCGTATTGCTGAATTAGCAAAGAGAAGAGCTGAAGCAGCAGCTGCTGCAGCAGCAGAAAATGCAGAAGCTACAGAAGAAGCTCCAGCAGCTGAAGAAACAACAGAAGCAGAAGCTTGAGATTCTAAATCTTGATAAAAAGAAAATCCGTCGAGATTTCGGCGGATTTTTTTTGTTTGTATACAACAAATAAACGTATCTTTGCAAAGTTAAAAAATTTAAAAAGCATAATATAGATTAAACAAAAGACAAATATTAGACATATTATAATATAGCATTTCATAACGATTCTTGTCCCAAAATTTCCACAACATCTCGTAAGAGAACTCCATCAAGAATACGTTAGGAAACGCCTGTTTTGGCGTGGAATAACTTATTGATGGAAGGGCGTGGAAACCCAGGGACAAATAAGCTTAATTTCACGCTCTTTTTATGCATATCGGACAACACATAAAGCAAGTAATGAGAGAAAAGAATATCACAGCCACACAGTTGGCTAAAGATATCTGTTGCACTCGTCCGCATATACATAAAATCTTCCGCAAGGAAAATTTAGATATTTCCCTCCTACTCCATATTTCCAAAGCCTTAAAACACGACTTCTTTAAAGACCTTTCTGAAGAATACAAACAAATGTAACCAGATTGGATACAGTATTCAATCTGATTACAGCCATTGTTAACACCTCAAATATTATTTCATTACTTTTGTATCGTAATTAAAAGTTGTGCCCGACACGTATTTAGGGGAAATAAATCATGTTACGAAAATTACCACTACTTTTAGTATGCATTAATTGCTTGATTCTTTCTTCATGTGGTGTAGCTAATGTTAGCGTTTCTTATCAATCCATAAGAAACGAAAGAACCGACATCTCTGAAACTCCATCAACAGCAGAAATACTCGTTGTATGCAGTGTCTCTCATGATGGAGATTTAAATGTTTTTGTGAAGAACCTTACAGAAGAGATTATGCTAATAGACAGGACACAATCATTCTATCTTGATCCTAACGGAACATCAACCATTTACTATGACCCAACTATCAAAACCGAAACTGTAACAAATATATCAACACAAGGTAGTGCAGCCTCAGTAAACCTTGGTGCATTGGGCAAAGCATTAGGTGTGGGAGGCTCCGTTGGTCAAATACTCAATGGTGTAAATGTAGGAGGTTCCTCAACAAATGGCGTTTCTGTCACAAACGCCACTTACATTGTAGATCAGCCATCCATATCCATAGCACCAAAAGGGCAGACATCTATGGGCAGAACATTCCATATAGCTAATATCGGCAGAAGATTTTTAAGAGATTTTGAAAGATTGTCCGGAAAGGAATTTATTAAAACAGATTTTACGTCGCACGATTCTTATTGCAAATTCGGTGTATGTATAACATATTCCACAGATGGCGGGAAAACTTATAAAAAAATAGTTTCCAATTATTATGCAAATTCATTAATGAGCGTACCTGTCAAAGAAGAAAACAAAGAATTTAAAGTAAACGATGCCTTACGAAAGATATATTCACAAAATGTAGATGCATTGAATGAAAAATGGTTTTTGCTGTTTTTCGACAGATATTATAATTCTAATCCAAATTTTTACCCAGAAAATTACCACAGGGGAATTTATAATTCAAATATACTATACGATTACCAATAAAAAGTTATTTATTATGAGATACAAATTTTACATTGCAAGCCTATTAGTTTCAATAATCTTTATTTCATCTTGTTCAAAAACAATAAAAGTAACTGTATATGGCTCACCAGGAACTGAAATAAGAACACCGGAAAAAGATTATATATGCACAATAGACAGTTCAGGAACGGGAATAGCAGAAATAAACGCGGACTATCCTTATGGATACCTTCTTTCTAAAACACCTGATAGCAAGCAATATATTCCTTTTGCAATGGATTGGAAGAAAGCATCTAAAGATATAACATTTTTGTCAGCTGGAGTACCGGGTTCGTCGGTTGGTGTAAGTCTATTAGCAGTTGGATTAGTTGACTTTGCGCCACCTCTTGTTGTAATTGGAGGTTTAACTACTTGCGGCTCAATTTATATGCTCACACAAATGTCTTGGCTCGGTTGTAATTATGGTATCGAATATATAGAACAACAAACAAATAATGATTTATTTGAGAGCAGCAAATCCAACAACTGAATTTTAAAGCAATAGCAAATTATAAAATCTATAATCACAACTCAAAAGCCCTCAAAGTTTTTAAGACTTTAAGGGCTTTCTATTTCTTGTTATCCACGAATCTGCAAGAATATTTGGGTTGCGACATTGTGACAGCCCCAATTATGCATTATGAATTATGAATTATGAATTAATTCCTAAACACAATCCCTTTCCCATCGTAATCAACGATAATCGGTTTTTCCTTATTGACTTTATCTGACAAAATCATCTTCGACAAATCATTGATGAGTTCGCGTTGCATCATACGTTTCACAGGACGCGCTCCATAACGAACGTCGTAGCTCGTCTCCGCAATATGTTTCATCGCTTCTGAAGTCATCTCAATGTCGATGTCGTTTTTCTTCAACATCTTTTTCAAAGAATGGAACTGCATTGCAACCACATTGATAATCTGCTCTTTTGTCAATGGAGTAAACATAATAATGTCATCGATACGATTCAAAAACTCAGGCTTCATGAACTGACGCAATATTTCCATCACTTTGTTACGCATTTCGTCGAAATCAGTTTCATGTTCAGAGTTCTGCGTAATCATCTCTTGTATTGCCATCGCACCAATGTTAGACGTCATAATTATAATAGTGTTTTTGAAATCCACGAGACGACCTTTGTTATCCGTCAGACGACCGTCGTCGAGGATTTGAAGCAGAATATTATACACATCCTGATGCGCTTTTTCTATTTCATCAAGGAGAACTACGGAATAAGGCTTACGGCGTACCGCTTCAGTCAGCTGACCGCTTTCATCGTAGCCGACATAACCCGGAGGCGCTCCTATCAATCTGGATACGGAATGACGTTCCTGATATTCCGACATATCAATTCGCACCATATTATTCTCATCATCGAAGAGAAACTCTGCGAGAGCCTTGGCTAGTTCCGTCTTACCTACGCCCGTCGTTCCCAAGAATATAAAGGAACCAATAGGACGACGAGCATCCTGAAGTCCAGCCCTGCTCCTTCTTATCGCATCAGAAACAGCAACGATAGCCTCATCTTGTCCCACGACACGTTTATGTAATTCCTTTTCAAGATTCAACAACTTCTCACGTTCACTTTGCAACATCTTATTGACAGGAATACCAGTCCAACGAGAGACGATTTCAGCTATATCTTCAGCATTAACGACCTCATCAATAAGCGGACTATCACCTTGAACCTCTTTCAGTTCAAGCTTAGCGTTTTCTATTGACTGCTCAGCATTAGGAATCTTGCCATATCTAAGTTCAGCCACAAGTCCGTAATTGCCGTCACGTTCCGCAATTTCAGCTTCATATCGATATTGTTCTATATTTTTCTTCTCCTTCTGAATCTTTTCTATAATGCCACGTTCTGTCTCCCAACGAGATTTAATTTTTGAACTTTCATCATTTAATTCAGCTATCACCTTAGAAAGCTCGTCAATTTTCTTGGCATCATTCTCACGTTTAATAGCCTCACGTTCAATCTCAAGCTGACGAATCTTACGTTGGATATTTTCAAGTTCTTCCGGCAAAGAATTGATTTGCAGTCTTAAACGAGAAGCAGCTTCATCAACGAGGTCAATAGCTTTATCAGGAAGGAAACGATTTGAGATATAACGTACGGAAAGGTCAACGGCAGCTATTATAGCCTCATCAAGTATTCTCACCTGATGATGGTTTTCGTATTTTTCTTTAAGACCTCTGAGTATTGAAATAGCCGATTCTTCAGAAGGTTCATCGACCATAACAATTTGGAAACGACGTTCAAGGGCCTTGTCTTTTTCAAAATATTTCTGATATTCATTAAGAGTAGTCGCTCCCACTGCCTGAAGTTCGCCTCGAGCAAGAGCAGGCTTCAAGATATTGGCAGCATCCATTGCGCCGTTAGAAGCACCAGCGCCAACGAGAGTATGAATCTCATCAATGAAAAGAATAATCTCCCCTTCACTGTCAACGACTTCCTTCACAACATTTTTCAGACGTTCTTCAAACTCGCCTTGATATTTTGCGCCAGCAATAAGAGCTCCCATATCCAAAGAAAACACTTTCTTAGTTTTAAGATTTTCCGGAACATCGCCATGTACTATTCTCTGAGCGAGACCTTCCGCAATAGCGGTCTTGCCAACGCCAGGCTCTCCTATTAAAATAGGATTGTTTTTTGTTCTTCGCGAAAGGATCTGAAGCACACGTCTAATCTCCTCATCACGACCGATTACAGGATCCAACTTGCCTGAAGAAGCCATATCATTAAAATTACGAGCGTAACGATTCAACGAATCATAATTCTGTTCGGAATGCGGATTATCCACTTTCTTACCTTTTCTCAACTGACGTATAGCATCTTCCAAATCCTTGCGTTTCATTCCATTATCCTTCATCATTTGAGAAGCAGCAGACGATGTATCGAAAATACCGAGCAGAATATGGTCTATGGAAACGTAATCATCGCCCATGTTTTTAGCTTCATTCAAGGCAGATTGCAAAGCTCTGTTTGTCTCGTTCGAGATATAAAAATCGCCTCCTTGAACTTTTGGCAAAGAGGCAATGGTCTTGTCGAGAGCCTGATTGAAAACAGCTACATTAACACCTAACTTATTAAATAAATTTGGAATAAGATAATCGTCAGACTTAATCAAAGCCTTCAGAAGATGAACATTTTCAATTGATTGATTCCCATTAGTTTTTGCAATCTCTTCAGCATTCTTGATTGCTTCCTGAGATTTAAGTGTGAATTTATTGAAATCCATTTTTATATTTTTTTGTTGTTTGTTTCTCTTTCATCAAAATTATTTCCAATTCGACAAAAATGACATTTTGTCACCATTTATCAATAACAATCATAAAAAGAAAATTACACAAGAAAAATCAAAGATTATTTTTTCAAAATATGACAATAAAAGGAAGATATTCACATTATTTATATATAGTTTTTTTTTATCTTTGCAAACATAAAATAGCATTTTTAGTAATGAATAAAAAATTAAGAAACAACATCTTTTTCAAAATATCTATATTATTGATTTTCATCATAAATTCTTTAGGATTAAAAGCGCAGAACAACTGTGAAATCAAACTGCCAGAAGATGTCAGTCTGCCAATTTGTTATGGTGAAGAAATTAGTCTGTCGGTAAATCCTATCTCCAATTGCACATATCAATGGACAAGAAACGGAGCAGTGATTAGCGGAGAAACAAATCACAGCTTAAACATTATTGTCACAGAAAACAATATAAAATATGGAGTTAGAGTAACTAACATAGAAACGCAAGAAGAATGCAGTGACGAAATCACAATAACGATGACAGAACAATTTGAGATTGAGTTTGAGCAGACACAATTGACATGCAGCAACAACAACGCTGAAAACGGACAAAACGCAAAGGTCATCGCTACTGCATACGGAGACAACTATGAATCATTCACATACGAATGGGGATCAAAATATAACGATGATGTCTGGACAAATCCAAGTAATCCGCAAGAAGCGATAGGTTTAAAGGCTTGGAGAGAATATTATGTTAAAGTTACAGGCGTTACCACCAATGGCGATGTATGCGAACAAACAGCCACATTCGTACCAAGAGCATATCCTAATCCCCAAATAGAAATCGTTTCCGATCCAAAGGACACAACTTATGTACAAAATCCATACGTAACATTCGGTTTTGAGGGTGAAACAGAATTGGTAGAATACAACTCCTGGTCTTGGGCTTTTTACAACAATCCTGACAATCAGAACGAAATAACAATCACATCAATTTTAGAAAATCCTGTTAACGTTTATCCTGAAAGTCTAAAGGAATCCAAGTACAGTGTTAAATTAAATGTAAAATCAGCCGAATACGGATGCGACACAACATTTTCTACAGAAATAACAGTACTTCCAGTATATTTAAAAATCCCTAACGTCTTCACTCCTAACGGCGACGGCATCAACGATTATTTTATAATTGATAACAATCCGGCAGGAGCTGACAACAACACCGAAAATACGAGAGGTTTTGAATATGATTCTTACAATCCAATAAATGATTATTATCTCAGAACCAAGTTAACAGTTTTTAACAGATGGGGACGGATAGTATATAAATCAGACGATTATAAAAACGACTGGGATGGCGGCAACTTGCCTGACGGCAACTATTTTTATGTTATCGAATGTATTGGAGAATATGAAGAAAGCCGCCGTTATCAAGGTTCCGTCACTATTTTTGGAAGCGGACGCTAATCTTTTGAACAATTCATCATGTTAAACGTTAAAGTTATATAAAATGAAAAGAAGTATTTTATCACTGATTATAATATTAGGATTATTTTCATGCGAATCTAAAGACAACAAAATCAGCACAAGTTTGGTAAATAACCCAGTCACAGCAGAAGGAATAAACAAAAACATAAACACACCTGTTATAAAATTTGAAAAGACAGAACATGATTTTGGAAAGATTTTGCAAGGCGAGCAAGTAAGTTATACATTCAAATTCAAAAATACAGGCAATGCTCCTCTTATCATCACAAGCATTGAAAAGACTTGCGGCTGCACATCGCCAGAGTATTCTAATCAGCCTATAAAACCAGGTGAAGATGGAAAAATAACCATCACATACGACAGCAAAGGTCACAAAGGATTCCAAAACAAACGATTAATAGTAAAGGCAAACACAAATCCTTCAGAGACAATATTAAGAATAAAAGCACAAGTTGAAAATATTAACACATTTTAAATAATTTATTATGAACTTTTTAAACATTACATTGCTTCAAGCAACACAACAACAAGGTTCCTCTTTATCAGGAATTTTAATGATTGTTTTAATCTTCGTTATTTTCTGGTTATTCTTCATTCGTCCACAGAACAAGAGAGCTAAAGAACAACAAAAATTCCGCGAAAGCCTCAAGAAAGGTGATAAAATCGTCACTATAGGCGGCATTCATGGTAAAGTTATTGAAGTTAGAGAAAACACAGTTCTCGTCAGCGTTGACCCTAATGCTTCAATCGAATTTGAAAAATCAGCTATCATTCCAAACGCAAGCCAAGTAGGCGGCGCTCAATAATTAATATAATGGTAAGAAAAAAACAAGAAACAGAAAAGCTGCATCAATTCAGCAACATAATATTTTTTGTTACAATAGCTGCATTGTTTTGGCTGCTGATAAAATTATCTGCACAATATACTGTTACAGAACCTCTTACCATTAATATTAAAGACGCTCCAGCTAATTTGGTTATACTTGACGGCAATCAAAAAGTGAAAGTCACTTTATCCACAACAGGTTTTGAACTATTAAATTATTATTTCAAACCTGCGTCAAGACGAAAAGTTGATATATCACTAGAGGAGGTGCCTTTACATAAAGACAGTGAAAGCACCTACTCTTTCAGCGTAAGCTATGCCAAAGAAAAAGTAGCTAACTTCCTGACAATAGAACCTAACGAAGTATCTTTCGACGACAACAGAATAAGTGTCAAAATGGAACAACTTGATTCCATTAAAGTAAAAGTTATTCCTAATATCGATTTAAGCTACGAAAAACAGTATAACAGACACGGAAAAATCCAGATAAAGCCTGATTCTGTTACAATCTACGGACCTAAAACAAAGTTGGTTTCGATTGACAACATTTACACCGAAAACATTAGTTTAAAAAATATTAACACAAATATTGACATTGACTTACCTATTCATCTTGATGAAATGATTAATGCAGACACTAAAAATGTCAATATTAAAATCAATGTAGAAAAATACACAGAAGCAATAGCTAATGTTAAAATAAGCAACAACTTCAATAAAAAACTGAGACTTTTCCCTGATAAAGTCAAGATAAAATACATTGTCTCATTAACTGACTATAATATCATTAAAGACAACTCTTTTGTTGTGAGCATCGACACTGCCGACATTTCATCAGAAAACAATTTCCTTCCTTTATATTTGATTGACTATCCAAGCAATACAAGAATAACGAGCATTGAGCCAAAAGAAGTCGAATACATTATTATTGAAGAAAATGAAAATTAAGAAAGTTGCAATTACAGGAAATATAGGAAGCGGCAAGAGCCTCGTCTGTAAAATCTTCAATCATATAGGCATCAATACTTTTCATTCTGACGAAGAGACTAAGAAACTCTATTTCCTGACTGACGTAAAAAAAGAAATAATAAACCGTTTCGGTGAAGAAGTTTATTTCGCTGACGGAAGTCTCAACAAGAAACTCCTCTCCTATCATCTCTTTCAAAACAAAGAAGCATTACAATTCATTGAGGATTTGTTATATCCTAAGTTAAATCAAGTCTTCGACGAATGGTGTGAGAAGCAGAATTCTAAATATGTTTTGTTTGAATCAGCTATCTTATTTGAAAAAAACTTCGACAATCAATTTGACAAGATTATCTTCGTCTCTGCACCTGAAGAAGTGAGAGTTAAAAGAGCTATGGAACGCGACAAATGTGATGAAGAAAACGTACGCTCAAGGATGCGACTCCAATGGGATGAAGAGACAAAAAAAGCGAAATCTGATTACTTTATTAATAACGACGGAGTCGAAATGCTGATACCGCAGGTTTTGAAGATAAATGCTGTAATTTAAGCTGTGAGCCTTGAGCAGTGAGCAATGGACAATGAACTAAATCTAATTTGTTAATTGTAAATCTAAAACTGAAAACTGACAGCCAATTTTCCATTTTCAACTTTCAATTTTCTTATGGTCTTGTGGTCTTGTTGACTTATTGTCTTTTATTTGGGCGTTCCGGCTCCGCCGTCGGGCTTTCCGCTATATCTTTTCTCGCCTTCGCTTCCGCCTCCATCTCCAGCTTCAGTCTCCAAAAGGATGCCGCTCCAATCCCTAACGCATTGGCAGCGATTAAAACCAGAAAAATCCCAGAAATCTAAAAATCCGTCAATTCCTGAATTTCGTTGAGACGCCACAGGAGTGACGTCTCAACATCAATACCCGTATTTCTCTTTCCATTTGTTTCTCAACGAGTTCTGTATCTCTCGTTCGCGAGGGTTGTTTTGAGGTTGGTATAATTTAGTACCAGAAATTTCTTGAGGAAGAAACTCTAATTCCACGAAATTACCTTCATAGTCATGAGCGTATTTGTAACCGTCTTTATAACCTAAATCCTTCATCAGTTTGGTTGGAGCGTTACGCAGATGCATAGGAACGCTTAGATTTCCTGTCTTGCGCACAACATCCTGAGCCATATTGATAGCCATATAAGAAGCGTTGCTCTTTGGCGATGAAGCTAAATAAATGGCAGTCTGAGAAAGAATTATCCTGCTTTCAGGGAAACCGATTTTGTTGACAGCGTCGAAGCAGGTATTAGCGAGCAGAAGCGCGTTAGGATTAGCGTTGCCAATATCTTCAGAAGCGAGTATCAACATACGACGAGCTATAAAGAGAGGGTCCTCGCCAGCTTCTATCATACGAGCGAGATAATACACAGCAGCGTTAGGATCAGAGCCGCGCATCGACTTGATGAAAGCCGAGATGATGTCGTAATGCATCTCCCCTTGTCTGTCATACTTCAACAGATTACTCTGAATATATTGCGTTGTAATTTCGTTTGTTATCGTCAGTGTTTCGTCAGTAGCAGTCTCACTCATCATACCGACCACCAAATCCATTGCATTGAGCAACTTACGAGCATCGCCGCCGCTGATGTGCATGAGAGCCTCGCTCTCTTGTATGACGATTTTTTTATTATAATCATTTTCCAAAACAGGAACCGCAATGTCAATCAATTTCTCCAAATCACTTTTCTCCAACGATTTCATGACATAAACCTGACAACGAGAAAGCAATGGAGAGATGACTTCAAAACTAGGGTTTTCCGTTGTTGCACCTATTAATATTACGAGACCTTTCTCTACGGCATTAAGCAAAGAATCCTGCTGCGACTTGCTAAAACGATGGATTTCATCGATGAATAGAATCGGAGTGTCTGGAGCCATGCGAGCTCTGTCGAACACCTCGCGCACCTCCTTGACGCCGCTGCTCACCGCGTTAAGCACATAAAACTGACGTTTTACCTGTTTGGAAATGATAGAAGCCAGTGTAGTCTTACCTACACCCGGAGGTCCCCAGAATATCATAGATGGAATTCGTCCGCTCTCTATAGCACGACGCAAAACAGCATTCTCACCTACAAGATGCTCTTGTCCAATGTATTGGTCCAAAGAAGTAGGACGCAGTCTCTCTGCTAATGGTGTCGATTGGTATTTCATCGCTTAATTTTTTACAAAGATAAGGAAATTGTTTGTAATGATTAAGGATAAAAACATCAATCTTTCAAAAGATAATCTTCGTCATATTCAATATTATATGCTTTGAGTAATGCGATATATTCTTCCTCAAAAGATTGGTTTCTATGATGTTCTTTCTGATTGACTATATATTCCTTAACCCTACTATAATGCGATGCATTGACTGAAAATATAGAATATCCTCCCTGCCAAGCGAAATTCGAATAATATGGGTTAAGTGTTTTTATCCATTTGCTGCTACATCTTTTTATATCTTCCACAAATTTAGCGACGGTGATAGTACGAGGTAGCGAACATAAAATATGTACATGATTTGGGATACCGCCAATTTGTATGACGAACCCTTTGTTATTCACTATTATACCATCGATATAAGCGAATAATTTAGGAAGATCCTTTTCTAGTATAGCTACGGAGCTATATTTCTTGTGAAACACAAGGTGAACATAAATTTTTGATAGTGATTGTGCCATAACAATTTAGTTTTTAATTCTTTAATTATATACGTAAAGCGATGCAATACGCTATATTTTTTTTTGCGTAATGCGATGCAATACGCTATATGTGTTTCAGCCTTTCAGGCTGGGAGTGGTATTCCTTTCACTATGCGTAAGGCGATGCAATACGCTATATTTATTTGCGTAAAGCGATGCAATACGCTATATATGTTTTAGCCTTTCAGGCTAGAGTTGGTTGCCCGAAGGGCTACCACATATATAACCCAATATAACATATTGGGGCTGGAGTAAAGTACACTCCACCATCAGCAGCCTGAAGGGCTGCAACAGATATAAATACATTCCATGATTATAAAAAGCATAGTCCCATAAATTATTAATAACTATATTTCAATTGGTTCTCCTCGATTTTCTCGAGATAATATTTACATCACAAAGATACTAAAATCAAATAATAAACCATATCTTTGCATACATAAAAATTATCATCTATGAAAAAATTTAAATCCTTATTATTTGCAATGTTTATCATACTATTAAACATTGACTCTCAAGCTTGTACAAACTTCCTCGTGACAAAAGGCGCATCTGTTGACGGTTCCAACTTCATCACCTACGCCGCCGACTCGCACATCAGATACGGCGAGCTTTACTTCACCCCTGCCGCCGACTGGACTCCAGGCAGCATGCGTGCCATATACGACCGCGGCACCAACGCCATCAGAGGCTACGTCCCACAGCCAGCGCACACTTATCAAGTGGTAGGATATATCAACGAAAACCAGGTCGCTCTCGGTGAGACTACATTCGGCGGGCGCACCGAACTCATCGACCCTAAAGGTCTCATCGACTACGGCAGTCTCATGTTCATGGCTCTCGAACGCAGCACCTCAGCACGCGAGGCGATAAAAATCATGGCAGACCTCGTTGAAGAATACGGCTACGGCAGCGATGGTGAGACATTCTCAATATCAGACGCCAACGAAGTATGGTACATGGAGATTATCGGCAAAGGATATAATCCTGTATATGACAAGAAATCAAACGACACTGTCAACGCCGACAAAGGTGCGGTATGGGTAGCAATTCGTATCCCTGACGGCTATGTATCAGGACACGCAAACGCAGCTCGTATCACAAATTTCCCACTCCGCGACGGAAAGAAATCCATCACCGACAAAGACTGGAAGAAACTTTATAATCAGGATGTTGAAGTGATTTACAAACATGACATCATCGACTTTGCAAAAAGAAAGAAATACTTCATCGGCAAGGACGCCGACTTCGACTTCAGCGCTGCCTTCGCCCCTGTCGACTTCTCAGCAGCTCGCATCTGCGACCTCCGCGTATGGATGATGTTCAACGACGTATGCGACGACATGGACCAATATTGGGATTACGCCACAGGCAAAAACTTAGACAACCCAAGAATGCCTCTTTATGTGAAACCTAACAGAAAAATATCTTTGGACGACATGATGTATTTCATGCGTAACCACTTCCAAAACACAGAGTTGGACAAGTCACAAGGTGCAGGTGCAGAGCCATTCGGTTCTCCTTACCGCTGGACTCCGCTCTACTGGGAATACGAAGGTCACGAATATTTCCACGAGAGAAGCACCGTCACACAACAGACTGGATTCTCATTCATAGCACAGACAAGAAACTGGTTGCCAAACGAAATAGGCGGCATCATCTGGTTCGGCGTTGACGACACAAACTCAACGGTTTACACTCCATTCTACTGCTCAATATCAGAAGTGACAGAAGAATTCAGACAAGGCAACGGCAATATGATAACATATTCCGACAATTCAGCATTCTGGCTCTTCAACAGAGTGGCACACTTCAAATACCTCTTCTACAACAGAGTCATCGGCGACATACAGAAAGTACAAAATGAATTAGAGACATCATATCAGGAGCAAGTCAAGGCGACAGATGCGAAGGCATTGAGTATGATAGAAAACTCAAAAGAAGAGACCATCGCTTTCTTGACTGACTTCTCATCACAAGCAGGACAAAACACCTTCAGACGCTGGAAGGAATTAGATAACTTCTTATTGGTTAAATACTTGGACAGCAACATCAAACAAGAAGAAAACGGCAGATTCATCGACAACGGCCACGGCTATCCAGCGAAGCCAAAACAAGCAGGATATCCAGATTCATGGAAGAAGAGAATTGTGGAGGAAATGTAAAGACACGAGTCACCTAGACTCCTATATACCAAGTAGAGACGTGTCGACAATACCTATGAAACAAACAATGGATTGTTGATGCGTCTGCAACAAGTAGAGACGTTTCATTGTTTCCTAAGTATAAACACAATGAAGCGTCTCTTTTTAATTTGGAATTTTTTCTCTAGCAGAGGCTTATAAGGATGCAGAAATGTTTCAATTTTGAATTTTTAATTATGCATTATGAATTGTTTTTGTGCGTTCCGGCTATCGCCGTCGGGCTTTCCACTATATCTTTGCGAGTGAAGCGATAGCGGAGCGAGCAAAGGATGCCGCTTCAATCCCTAACGCTTTGTGGGGCTGCTATGAAATAAGAGCTACTAATTTCTCACTGACTTTTATAATAGCCAAAGTGTCAATGATAGTAAAAGTCATTTAAAACATAATTCTTCCTCCAAATATTTTTTCTCCATATTCCCATGAGTCAATCAGACGGCCACCACATTTAGGACATCTATCTACTTCTTTTCTGCAATTAGGGCATAAATTATATTCCGTATCACATCTATCACAATGGAATGAAACACTCTGTGCTGTGAGCATTCCAAAATCAGAATATGATTTTCCACATCTTGGGCAATTACCTTTTGCTGTTACTAACATATTATTGTTTTTATATAGTTCCACTTATTTTTTTTAATTCAGACACTCTTCTATAGAATATAAACTGTTTTAAATTACTTTTTTATAAACATAATTATCGGCATTCAATAATATAATATCTATATTCTGTATCCTTTTTGGAATCGAGCCATGTTGCATCTGGTTGTTTCCATGTTGATTCATACTGATTATTTAATCCGCTAATCGATTGTACTTTTTTTCCTGTTGGTTTATTGATTATCGTATTAGCAGGGATACAAACCTCTTTTTTATCACTTCTAAAATAGGAATAAATACCAGAAGGAACCGGTTGCCTTTCATTATTTTCATAGAAATTCTTATCATCAACAAGAACAACAACAAATGTTTTAGAGAAACCACTAACCCTTCTAACTTGCTCCATAAACTTTATGTCTTTAACAAATGAAAACATTTGTTCTGGGTATTCTCCATTTCTAGGGAACTTCAATTCTATTGCTATTTTCTCAGCTTCTAATTCATTTTTTCCTTTGTATGCAACAATGTCTATTTCTTTCTTTACAAAATTTGAAGTATTATCCTCATATTCACCAATATTTCTTTCAAATCTGACAGTATATCCATTTTGCCTTAAATAAAGGCCTAATTCCAATTGCAATGATATTTCATTGTATACCTCAACTCCGTTTGTTTGCTTTAAATGCATAAATTTTTCTAATAACTCTTCCATACCTTCTTTTTTTATGTTTTCAAATATGTTTCGTTAAGATTTAATTATCTGTTTTTCTCAAATATCGCAATAAAATGTAAAACACGACATGTCAACAAGTTAACAACATCATCAACTTTTATTAGTTGTTTTATATTCAAACTCAATGTGACATAGAATGTGTATTTTTCACTTCGCTAAAATATTGTTTTTTTGAATATATATATACCGTTTTGTAAAAATGTCAAAATAAAAAAATAAAAAATTGAATATATTTTTTTTTGCAGTAAGCTATGAGTCATGAGCAAATGCTCACTTCTCGATGCTCGCAGCTCATAGCACACATGGCTGTTGCTCATCTGCAAAAGTAAATAAATAATGGTATGGAAAAATTGTCTTTTGTTGTCTTTTGAAAGACTACAAGACTACAAGACAACGAGACTACAAGTAGAGACGTGTCGACAATACCTATAAAATAAACAATGGATTGTTGATGCGTCTGATTAATTAGGAGTTATTTTGCTGTTAGCATTGTGCTATGAGCCTATAGTTCGTTGATTATAGCATTTTGGGGCATAATCTTACACCAAACCGACATTTTTTTAATATTGTCGATTACAAACAACAATATTATTATATTTGCATTCCCAACAAATTTAACGGAAATGGAAATATTATTTGAAAAATCTCGTAAAAAAATAGCGGAAATTTCTACCGATTATATACGTAATATTCCATAAACTTCAAGCTCGTAGCTCACAACTCACTGCCAACTTTCAACCTTAATTCAGCTTATCCCAATATTCATTCGCCGTCATTGTCATTTCTAATGTGACTATGTTTTTCAGTTCGAGGTCTTGTATTTCTGATATCGTTTCTGTACTATACTCAGAATATTCTTCAACAAAGTTTCTAATGTATTGATATTTTGCCACTTCGTCTTCAAACTTTGCAACGCAGTCGATGGCGGTCTCAAATTTATGTCTCACTTCTGTTTTAACACTCTCGATAAATTGTTCCCTATATCTAATTTTCCTCGCCTCCTCCATTTTCAAGTCGGCATATAAAAAGGTCGGAACTGCAATCATAATAAGTATAAATAATGTTGCCAGCCACTTCCATATTTTGTTTCTGTTATTCCATTTCTTCTGCAATTCAGAGACATCAGAAAAACGTTGCTGTGGATTTTTCTTACAACACCTTTTTATAATATAGGAATATCTGCCGTCAAATATCTCGCACATTATCATTCCTATCGAATAAATGTCGCTGCGAGCATCTATGTCTTTACTTTGACTTTTTAATTCTGGAGATGCGTATTCGGGCGTGCAACCTAAGGTCTTCCAAACATAATAAGCGTCTTTATCGGCAAGTCCGAAGTCAATGATTTTCAAAGTATCGTCAGCTCGTGTGATAAGGATATTCTCTGGTTTTAAGTCGTTGTGTATGATGCCTCTTTTATGCAGATAATTCACTGCCGACAGCAATTCATCAAATATTCTTTGACGTGATGCGAGCGATGGTTTTTCCAAAAGATATTCTCTCAGAGTGCGTCCCTCTATATATTCCATCACGATGCCATCGCCTTCGTGAACGTCATATTCGTATGTAAAAGTGTGAACGATATGCGGATTATCACATCCAATTGACAGCTCATATTC
>JAGBVS010000119.1 GCA_017630195.1 Bacteroidales bacterium
AGCGTCGAGACCATTAGCACAGCCAATAGTATATTTTGTTCCGATGAATTTAGAATAGTTTTCTTCGAAACGTTCATTTTCTTTACCTTGAAGGTACCAACCGCTATTAACGACACGATTGACGGCTTCATTTATTTCAGCTCCGTGAAGAGCTGTAACATCTTTAAGTGAAAGGAATGGTATCATAGTTAATCTTCTCTCATTCGTTTTAAAAATTTTGCTGGTGTTCCAACATGAATTTCATAATCTGGAATATCATGTGTTGCTAAGCTAGATGCTCCTAACATAGCATAATCTCCTATTTTGTTATTAGCTAGTATTGTTGAAGAAACTGCAACATCAGAACAATATCCAATATCAACACAAGAAACGATAGTTGCACCCATAGCAATGTGGGAAATTGCTCCAATGTTAACATCATGTCCAATATTAGTATTAGCTTTAATCATTGTACATTTTCCAATATGTGTTCTTGGTGCAATGTAAGCATTGTACATAACAAATGTACCAGGTTCAAGAACTACGCTATCATCAATGAAAGCAGACCGATGAATAATAGTAGCCCATCTCTCATCTGGAATATTAAGTGATTCAAAAATACTTGCAGTTTTTAGGTTTCTTCCAATTAAGTGAATTCCCCATGCAAAATAGTATCCATTATCAATTAAACTAGGTATATCTGATAATTTACCTAAAACAGGATAGCCATCAACATATTGGTCATAATCATTACAAAAACCAGCAATATCCCACTCAAAATCATTATATCTTTTACGATTATCTTTGATGCAAGCTTCTATAATACATCCATGTCCTGCACCTCCAATTATAATTACAGGTTTATTATTTAGCTTATCCATTATTTCTAAATTCTAAAAATTCATTATAATCCCTGATATAATCTTCTTTTAGATAAATATCAGATGCCAATACCATACAAACTGCTCCAGAGGAGAAGTCATCCAAGTCACGCCAAAGTCCTGGTTTTACGTATAAACCTTGATATGGACGATTTAAGAAAAACGAGCGTTTGCATTTTCCATCATCAAGTGTAACACGAAATGAACCAGATGCTGCAATTATCAATTGACTTAGATCCTTATGAGCATGTGCACCGCGAGATTCTCCTCCAGGAATGTCATATAAATAATAAACCCTCTTTACATCAAAAGGAAGAGTCTTGCCATTTTCTACGACAGTGATATTGCCCTTGCGGTCGCTGTGATGTTTATCAAGCTCAACTATTGTACAGTCGAATACACTATATTTTTCCATCCTGTTTCATTTTTAAGAATGTGTCATAATCACGAATGTAATCATTTTCATCGTATGATGTTGAACCAAATTCCAAAGCAAATGAATTTGATGAGAAGTTATTTATCTCCCGCCACACACCTTTAGGAATGTATATACCGTAATAAGAGCGATTCATTTTAAATGTCTTTTTTTCATTGCCATCATCAACAACGACATCAAAACTGCCAGACAAAGCAATAATAAACTCCTCATTATTAATATATGCATGACCTCCACGAGATTCACCTCCAGGAACGTCATACAGCCAATAAGTACGTTTTATTTCAAATGGGATATGATTGTTTTGCTCAACAAAAGAGAGATTTCCTCTAGCATCGAGAAATTTAGGGAGATTAATTAATTCTACTTTTTTCATCATTACAATTGTTATTAATTAAACCCATATTCTGTTACAATTTAAAATTGTTTTATAAAATCTACGATTCGTTTTGATTGTACAGATATTGTTTTATTGTTTAGAATATATTGTCGAGCAGATGAACCAATTGTTTTACGTTCTTCATCGGTCATATCCAATACCCTATTAAGTTGTTGGGCTAAACTTTCCGATGTTCCGTTTTCTGCTACGAAGGTATATTGATAATAATCTTCTGGAATTCCTGACATGCGACAGATTACAGCTGGATTTCCTGTTAACATATATTCCATTAATTTAGATGGGAACATGTAACGTGTAAGTTCAGGGCTATCATTATCAGAACGCGGATTTATCAATATATCAGCTTTACTTTGTAATTCAAAGACTTTGTCTTTAGCAACCGTACCGAAGAATTTAATACGACTATCTTTATCAGCCGCTTCTTTTAGCTTATCTGATAAAGGACCTATTCCGGTAATCCATAGTTCAAAATCATTGCGTTTAATATGATTCATCATATCGACCAATTTCATAATGCCGTGCTCTTTTTTTAAAGCTCCAGTGTATAATACATGTAATTTATCATTTTCTTTATTAGTTATATTTGATGATAAATTATATGTGTTTGCATCTATGACACTCTCCATAACTATGAATTTATCATTGGGAATGGAAAGGTAATCAGACATAGCTTTGGTGAATAGTATGAATGCATCGCTTCTTTTGGCATTATTTTCAGAATACTTATTCATCCAATAAAATGCTGATATTTTTTTCTTTGTATAGAATATATCTGGTATAATTTGGCAGATAACAACTTTATTTCTGAATTTATTTTTCAATAGTTTAGCAACACGAACATGATGATAAACCATGTACGGAATTATTACGTATGTTTTTTCGCAATTTCTTTTTATAATTTTACAAGCTTCTTTATACAAATTATGAATAATACTGAATTGTTTTACACCTTTTATGTTTGTAAAACCAACAGAAATAGTGTTGTTGTCAGTATCTATCTCTTTTTTAAAATTCTTTGGTAATTTAGGATATGAAGGTACATCTGGAGCTGTAATTACATCCAAATTCACGTCTTTAATTTCCTTAAATCCTTTAATAAGAAAACCAGAAGTTTTATATCTGTCTAATCCTAAATTTGGATATCTGTTAATTATGTTTTTGATGCAAAAAGAACCTATATAAAGAATATTCATTGATATATTATAATTTTAAATAGCCAAGTTATATGATGTGTTTATGTATTTTCTTTGATTTTTAATGTGTTATAATATGTTTTCTATTTTTTCAATGATATTCGCATTGTCAAAATGAAAATTAGATATATTATCTTTTATTTTATTGTTTAATTCTCCATTTTGTAATATATCTAATATCGAATATTTAATTTCATCTATAGGAGAAATTATACCATTTTCCATATTGTCAATGTATTCTTTTGCTGTATCAAAATTAGTACATACAACGGGAACATGCAATATTTTTGCTTCATTAATTACCCTTGGGCAAGCTTCAGAAACTGATAACGAAACTAACAAATCAGCATTTCTAATATAATAGTGTGGATTCGTTTTTAAACCTAAACACACTACATGTTCTTCTACATTTTCTTTTATAATATTTTGTCGTATTTGTTCTTTTTCTTTCTCAGAACCATCTCCAATAATAAACCATTTAAATTCAATACTATTAGATAGAAGGAATGATGCTATAGAAGGTATTTGAGAAAATCTTTTTATCGGATCAATCCTACCAATAGAAACAATTGTAACACCTTTTCTTGTAAACAATGGCTCATTATCATTATTGAGTGATTGCTCCATAATGTAATCTTCACTCTGAGGATTATTTATAGCAATAGTTTTTTTTGCATATTGTGGGTATATTTCTTTAAATCTTTCAGATGTTAAATCAGATACGCAGACGATTTTATTGTAATTTGAATATACTATTTCATCAACTGATTTATTGAACACAGACTTAGAATAATCACATCTTACCCATGCGATTTTATTTTGACATTTTACATAAGAAATGAATTCTGTGCAAATACCTTCTTGACAAGCAATTACTGTATCAAAATTTTTTATATCTATTTTTTTTGCATGAATTTTAAATATTATTTCTCTTATTTTTTTATTTTTTGATATTTTACGTACTATACCATTGAATAGTTTCTCTATAATGTTATTTCCAATTTTCCATGATTGAATGGTGAGTGAAGATAAAATACGTGTTGTAGGTATTTGTTTTATGTTATTATAGGTATTTATCATACTTCCTTTACCAGTCATGCATAAAACAGTAATGTCATATTTTTTTCTATCTAATAATAGAATTAAATTCTTAGTGGAAACAACAGTGCCACCTATCCCAAATGTTGGTATAACGATTAGTATTTTTTTCATGATTTTGCATTGTCTTTAATGTTATAATTTTCAATATAAACGTATTTTAATATGAAAATATAAAACATTGTTACAATAATATAACCTCTGAATACTGGTTCTAAAACACAATATTCAATTATCAGATAAAGTACAATAATTGCTATGCTTAACCTTATTTTCCGTGGACTTTTAATTATTGGATATATGATAAATAAATATATAAACAATATTAATCCTATGAATCCATATGCAATAAAAGCAGTAACAAGGTCATTATGTGTGCTAATTTCTCTTGTATAACCAAGTTTATTGGTTGCAGTTTCTCCTATGCCCGTTATTAATTCAAAAATATTAGAATCATTAATAAAAGGCACTAATTTATCTATCCATATTGTCGTACGGCCTCCACCAGTTTCTGCAGATTCTTCTTCCATTCTAATTATTAATAATTCAAAAACCCCATTGTTCAATAATACTATAAACGTACCAGTTGCAACCAGAATAAATAATATCTTAATCTTTAGACTTACATTAGAAAATAGTAACATTAATACTGATGGTATTACAAATGCCAATAATGCCCCCCTACTTGCATTTAAACTTAATACTATAAATGTTATAATTATAGTGAGGGTACATATTATGTTCAGAATTTTAGATTCCTCAAATTTTAACATTTTAGTCAGATGTGCAACAGACAATATTGCTCCTATTGTTATAAATGCACCGAACGCATTAGGATTTATCCAACCACTACGTTCTATATTTTCTGTGCTTGAAATACGATAGTCTGTTATAAAACTTTCTTTATGAATAAGAAATAATAACGATATAAATATACTAATTATGAGATAACTATAAAATAGCATTTGTATATCCTTCTTGGTTTTAACCATATCACTTATCAAGATAACAATCAGTCCCCAAGACAAACCCTCATTGAGATCAAAATGAAATAAACTACAAACGAAAAAATATAAAAAAAATCCAATTGCTTTAGCAAGGAAGTAGCTTTTTTTATTATAGATTAGGTATAACACTGTTATTATTATTATATAATAACTTGGCATAGTTGGTAGAACTGGTGTGAATGATGCAGATGATATTCCATAATATGATAAAAATACAAATGGTAATAAATCTAACCTAAAAATAACAGGAATAAATAAAAAACCTAACAGACCTAGACGTATAACCATAGGTACACTATTATTAGGTTGCATTAATAAGAATATTATTGCAAGTAATATAATATAGTAACCAATAAGTAATTTATTTTGGTTAAGATGCATCAATTATTTATTAAGGAACTTAATTTTGGAAATTAATATCTTTTTCTCCTCTTTATTAAAACCAAATAAACAGATTAATATTATTACACTCAGAACGGAAATTCCACATATCAAGATACATGAAAAAAATGAATCATTAATTTTATTTTGTATATAAATAGGTATAATGGGAGAAAGAATTAATATTGTAAATGTAGGTAATACGACCTTCTTAACATAACTTGTTATTGAGAATTTTATAATTTTCTTAATAATGATTAACCTTATAATTTGAACTATAACAGTCATTATCAAACTAACTATCATAGTTGATTCTGGTCCATAACCTAATTTTAAAAATAGATACCCAATTGGTACTATTAAAAGATTTATACTACTGACCCATACAATAAATTTTTTAATTTTACCAGTTGCATATGCAATTGCAGATGTAGGATTAGCATAGGCGCTTACTAATGCTGTTAACAATATTATTCTTGTAAAAGTTATAGTGTATTCAGGGACACTATTACCTAGCCACATACTTAGAATTTTGGGTGTTTCAATTATAATAGGTAACGATAAACACCATAGCATATAGAATGATATTTTTGTTGCACTATAATATAGTTTGTACATATACTCTAAATTGCCTTCCGCGTATGATTTTGTTAATTGTGGGCGGAAAGAAGTTTGGAAATTATTTACAAACATATCAACAGCATGTAGTACCTGATATGCAATTCCTCTTGCTGCATTAACTACAGGGCCAAAAAACATGTTTAGTATTATATTAATTCCTTGACTTTTTAATGTATAAGCCAAACTGCCAACCATGCCCCAACCACCAAAACTTAACAATGATTTTAAATTGTTTTTATCCCAATTAAGAGATATCGTACATGTTGAAAATTTCTTTTTACAAATTACAACATAGATTACAAAGTTTAGTAATGTAATGGAAATAAGTAAAGTCGCGTATCCAATTAGTTTGTCATAATTGAGAAATGGCAACAAAAAAACGATGAGCAATTTAAGTATAGCATCAAGAATTGATACTATAGCAAAAATATTCATTTTTTCGTATGAAATAATTAATGCTGTAAAAGGTGCTTGAAATACAATAATTACAAACGAAATTATTGAGATTTGGTAAACCCACCGTGCTGCTATCATTCTATCAGGAGAAATTATAAGCTGAGTGTTAAGAAACCATAAACCTAATGTTTCTGCTATGATAACAATTATCACCGCATATAATAATTGGACGGTGACACTTGACTTAAACAAATCAGAAACGCCTTTCTCATTCTTTTTTCCCATTTCATAATTAAAATACCTTTGATAAGTAGACGCCATTGAAGTATTAAGAAATGAAAGCATGCCAATTACTCCTCCAACAACATTGTAGATACCATAATCCTCTATACCAAGTACCTTTAATATTACTCTAGACGTATATAATGATATTAAAAGTATAAAGAAAGAACGTATATAAAGGAAAAACGTATTTTTCGCTATACGTGTCGAATTAGATTCTGTTGCCATTTTTCAAATATTCGTTATACTCGTTACATGTAGTAGGAGCAGGAATTAAATGTATATCTGTTTTTACAACTTTTGCAGGGTTTCCCGCAGCTATACAATTAGCAGGTACACTTTTTGTTACAACAGAATTAGCAGCTATTATTGAATTATCCCCTATTGTAACTCCTTTTTGTATCCTAACATTTTGACCAATCCAACAATTCTCTCCAATTTTAATAGGGGCATGATCAGAATGAATCAGAGATCTTGCATCACTTCCGTGTGGAGTAGTTCTCATAAATTTTCTAAAGTCAGGATTTATAGGATGGTTGTTGTTATCTGAGATTGTAACATTATTACCAATCGCAGTATATTTGCCGATTTCAATGTTATCAACACAAAGTATATTTGTATTTTGAAGTTTACAATACTCTCCAAGAAAAATCTTTCCGCCATGGCTACTTGTAAGATCACATCCGGATAATATAGAGACATTATCTTCTATAATAATATCATCTTTTTTTGAACCAAATAATAGTTTAGCATAACAATATGGTCCGAATTCATATGAATTACCTAATAGAGTAATATTTTTTTTAAATACTGATAATCTTTTTTTTGTTGTATATTTTTTATATAGATTTATTAAAAACATATTGTAAAATAAAATTTATTGATTTTAAATGTCATACATTTCTTTCTTTTAAAATTCTTTCGTGTTCTTTTATCTGATCTTCAGTAAATCTAAATTTGATTACTTTTGCTGGATTACCACCTACTATTGCATAAGGAGGAACATCTTTTGTTACTATAGCACCAGCTGCTACAACTGCACCTTTGCCAATATGACATCCTTTTAAAATTGTAACATTGCAGCCGACCCAAACTCCATCTCCAATTATTACATCTTTATCATTTTCTGGTAATTTCTCATCTTCGCCAATTTCGTATATATGCTTGCCTATGACATCTATGCGGTGATCCCCTCCCCTTATAGAAACATTAGGACCAATAGTTACATAATTACCAATGTAAATATGTGCAATACTGGCCATAAAAGATGCGTGAGGCCCAATATACACATGATGCCCACAGTGTATATGAGATGGAATTAAATCTGCACTATGGTCAAGAGATACATTATGACCTTTCTCTGCAAATTGACTTAATTGAAAAGAAGCTCTTATAGAAAGAACTTTATTGTAAATTTTTGTGATAAATTTAGATATCATTTTTACAATCTTCCGTCAACTATTTCTTTATTTAAAAATCCTTTTACATCAAAAATGACATGATTTTCTTTGCCGAAGCTCTTGACATCTAATTCTGCAAATTCTTTGTGTGATACTGCAAGTATTATTGCATCGTATTTATTTGTAGGAATTTCGTTTGTGATGTCAATATTGTATTCGTGTTTTGCAATGGCAGGGCTTGCCCATGGGTCGTAGATGTCGATGTTTAAGTCGTATTCGTTTAATGCTTTAACGATGTCTGCAACTTTTGTGTTACGACAGTCAGGACAGTTTTCTTTGAATGTGAAACCTAAAATCAAGATATTTGAATTCAAAACTTGAATGCCTTTCTTGAGCATCAATTTAATTGTCTGGTCTGCAACGTATGCGCCCATGCTATCGTTCATTCTTCTGCCAGCAAGGATGATTTCTGGGTTGTAACCGTATGTCATAGCGCATTGTGCTAAATAATATGGGTCAACTCCAATACAGTGTCCGCCAACGAGACCTGGTTTGAATGGTAAGAAGTTCCATTTTGTTGAGGCTGCCTCTAAAACATCGTTAGTATCGATGCCCATTTTTGTGAATATCTTTGAAAGCTCGTTAACGAAAGCGATGTTGATGTCGCGTTGTGAGTTTTCAATAACTTTTGCAGCTTCAGCAACTTTCATTGTAGGTGCGAGATGTGTTCCAGCTGTGATTACAGAAGCATAAACATCGTTAACTATTTTGCCAATTTCAGGTGTAGAGCCAGAAGTTACTTTCTTAATCTTTTCAACTGTATGAAGCTTGTCACCTGGGTTGATGCGTTCAGGTGAATAACCTGCGAAGAAATCTACATTGAATTTCAAACCTGATACTTTTTCAACTACAGGAAGACATTCATCTTCTGTTACACCAGGATAAACTGTTGACTCGTAAACCACGATATCGCCTTTGTTTATCACTTTACCAACTGTTGTTGATGCACCGTATAGTGGAGTCAAGTCAGGATTGTTATGTTCGTCAACAGGTGTAGGAACAGCCACTACATAAAAATTACAGTCACGGATTTCTTCAATGTCGGCTGTACATATGAAGCCGTGATTGTTGATAGCGTCTTGTAATAATTCGTCTGACACTTCTAATGTTGCGTCATGTCCTGCCATGAGAGCCTCACAGCGTTTAACATTCATGTCGAAACCGACAGTTTTATATTTTGTTGAGAATAAACGTGCTAAAGGAAGTCCTACGTAACCTAAACCGATTACACAAATTTTTATTTCGTTCATATATTTTATTGTTTTTCTTATTTTACAAATTATTTCTATACCATTCGATAGCTTCGTTGAGACCGCGAGCGAAGTCATATTCAGGGGCGTAACCGAGCATTTGCTGAGCCTTGCTGATATCTGCATTGGAGTGTTTTATATCGCCTTTACGGTCAGGTCCAAAGATTGGTTCTATGTCTTTGCCGAGAGCTTTGGTAAGAGAATAATAAATGTCAATCAGATATTCTCTTCCGCCATAAGCTATATTGAATGCCTCACCAGCATATTCTGAGGAAGCGAGGCAAGCTTTGAGATTTGCTTCTATTACGTTTTCAATGTAAGTAAAGTCACGACTTTGTTTGCCGTCGCCGTTTATTGTAGGCTGTTCGTCGTTAAGAAGCTGTTTTATGAATTTAGGAATAACAGCAGCGTAAGCTCCATGAGGGTCCTGGCGGCGGCCGAATACGTTGAAGTAACGCATTCCGTAAGTGTCGAGGCCATAATGTTTAGTATATTGTTTAGCCCATTCTTCATCGCAGCGTTTTGTCAATGCGTAAGGAGATAATAAATTGCCTTCGCGGCCTTCTTTTTTAGGAAGATTAGGTTCATCGCCATAGACAGATGAGCTAGATGCATAAACGAATTTCTTAACTCCACATTGACGAGCAGCTTCCATCATATTCAATGTTCCTTGTATATTGTTAGCGCAATAAAAAAGCGGCATCTCAATACTACGAGGCACGCTTCCCCATGCAGCCTGGTTAAGTACGTAGTCAACGCCTTCGCAAGCTTTCATACAAGTTTCAAGATCTTTGATGTCACCTTTGATGAATTCATAATTAGGATTGTCAAGAAACATATCCACATTAGCCTGCTTGCCTGTTGACAAATCATCGAGGCAACGAACTCTGTAGCCGAGGTTCAAGATGGCCTCACAAAGATTAGAACCAATAAAACCAGCACCGCCGGTAACTAAGAATAAAGAATCTTTAGGAAATTGTAAATGCTTATATGACATATTTATTTTATTAAGTCAACGGATTTTTTAGTTTAAAATTTATTTGGGTTTATGGTAGAGTTATAAAATTTTCAGTTTTATTTTTGTTTTTGATGTTTCAACTAATTTTAATATTCTACTACCCAGTTCTCCAAGTTTCGTTTCTCTCTTGAGACATGTGCTCCTACCTTCACCACTTGGCGTTTGTCGGCGGTGAAAGGTAGTGTATATTCTTTGTCATTGATTTGAGCTAAAGCTTCTTCCGCTGTTCCATTTAACTTTATCTCTATAACATAGATATAGTTTTCTGTTGTGATGAGCAAATCAATGCGTCCGTATGAGGTTCTGTATTCTGCTTGCACGTAAAATCCCATAAGTCTAGTCATGATAAACATGACATTTTGATAGTGACTCTCCAAATCTTTTATTATCTCATAAGGTGTATCAGCCATCATAAGCTGCATGCGCTTCATGAAATCATTAACTTTGCCAGATCTCAATTCTCTTACGAAATTTCCAATAAATGCCGGTGAATCAGTTTCCGATACTGAAGTGTATATCGGAATAAGAAAGTTTATGAAACCTTCTTCTACCTCTTCGTTTGGGAAGTCGAGTGTGTATAACTTGAATTCTTTGTCGTAATCCTTTATAGTCAGATAACCGCTTTGATATAAAACTGGGATAGGATTATCAACACTAAGTTGTATGCTATCTAAGGTGTTTGCCGAGGCTTCATATCCTGACAGATTTTCCAATTTGAAATCGAACTTTTTCAGTAGTTCTACAAGATATGTAGGTGTTCCTGTGCTGAACCAATAGCTTCCGTAATTTTTGTTTTTCAAGGCGAGCAATATGCTGAAAGGGTTATATATACCTTTGGCATTTGCGCTGAAATGATATCCGTCGTATCGCTTACGAAGTTCTTCGTATGCTTCGTCTTTGGTTTGATTGTTGCATTCAGCCATGATGGCAATCTCGCTGTCAAAAACACTATGCAACTCATCCTCTGTTATACCGCAGATGTCGTGGTATTGATCTTCCATGGAAATGTCTTCAAGGTTGTTCAAGTCGCTGAACACGCTAATCTTGCTAAACTTGGTGACACCTGTCAGAAGTACGAATCTCAAGTCGCCGTCTGCACTTTTCAATGTTCCATAGAAAGCTTTCAATATGTTGCGTAACTGTATCTGCAGTTCTTCGTTTCCTATGGCCTGAAGTATAGGTTTGTCGTATTCGTCAATCAGAACGACTACATTACGGCCGGTCTTTTGTTTAGCGGCTTTTATTACTGCGAGAAAACGACGGGAAAGACTTTCGTTATTGCCTTCTTCGGAACCGTATAACTTTTCCCATTCGCGGAGATAAGTGTCTAAGATGTTATTCAACTCATCTGTCGTTGCATAACGTTCCGCATTTAAATCAATATGTAAAACAGGATGTTCAATCCAATCTTTCTCTAACTTCTCGATGGATAACCCTTTGAAGAACTCTTTTTTACCTTTGAAATATGTCTCTATCGTTGACATAAGCAGGCTCTTCCCGAAACGACGAGGACGACTAAGGAAGAAATAAGTCCCCTTGGAAACCATGCGATGTATATGAATGGTCTTATCGACATAAACCCATCCTTCTTCACGCAGTTTTTCAAATTGCTGTATGCCTATAGGATATTTCATTTTTAAAGTTAATAGTTTATAGTTTATTTTGGTTTATGGTAGAGTTATAGAAATTTTAGTTATTATCTTCCTTTATACATATCTTCATAATACTTCTCATACTCGCCACTCGTGATGTTATCCATCCATTCTTGGTTGTCGAGATGTTTATATATCTTTCAAAATCTTCTTCTTTATATCACTCCATGATTTTTCTTTCAACATATTAGGCATTGGCTCTGCTTCTGCATCGTCAAAATACGTTATGCTTTTCATTGCCATAAAACGTGATGCTTCAGGATATTTCACCTCGTAGAAACTTAGTATTTCATCTAAGGAAAATATATCCAATAAAAATGCTAAATCGATGAAGTCTTTTTTTGTTCCTCTACCGATAATTGCAGTTATTTTCATTGCTGCAATATCTTCAATGTTGGCAAGTTTAAGATTATCTTCAATAACTATCGGTTTTATCCAAGGATATTTGTAATTGACGATGTCTAATTTTATTCCATTAAGTTGATAGACATGAATATTCTTACTTTCGTTGAGAATAGTTAGTTGGCCTAAATTAGACAATGAATCAACCAATTCATATTGTTCACATTTTATTTCTCCGAATAAATCAATGTCAATGGATTTACGATGTCCTATTTGTAATGCCAAAGAGGTTCCTCCGACTAATCGTGTGTTTGACAAAAGCGGAATATCCTGCAATTGCTTTAATAATCCCAGTGTTGTTGGCTCAATTGTCTCGTAGTGTAACATCTGAAGTTTTCTCTTGGAGTCTTAGTAAATGCAGATATAAACGATAATGCTTTTGGATCCAAACTGCGCAGTTGCAAAGCAATAGATAATATACGAGATATACCGTAATATGAAAGTATATAGTTCCAATCTTCAATCTTACCATATTCGAGAACACGCTGTACTATAAAAGAAGCATGTTTTTCTATGTCAATGTCATTAGGATTTACATCCCAAAAAAGATTGGAAGAGAAGTATTTCATTTTTAAAGTTAATAGTTAAAAGTTTATTTTGGTTTATGGTAGAGTTATAGAAGTTTTAGTTATTATCTTCCTTTATACATATCTTCATAATACTTCTCATATTCACCACTTGTGATGTTATCCATCCATTCTTGGTTGTCGAGGTACCATCTTACGGTTTTCTCTATTCCTTCCTCAAACTGCAGTGATGGCTCCCAGCCGAGTTCCTTCTGTAACTTAGTTGAATCGATGGCGTAACGTGCATCGTGACCTAGACGGTCTGTTACGTATGTGATTAAATCTAATGATGCGCCTTCTGGATTGCCGAGGATTCTGTCGACAGTCTTAATCATGACTTTAATCAAGTCGATGTTTTTCCATTCGTTGAAACCACCGATGTTGTATGTTTCTGCAATTTTTCCTTCATGGAAAATCAAGTCAATTGCACGAGCATGGTCTTCAACATATAACCAGTCACGAACGTTTTCGCCTTTACCATAGACAGGTAATGGTTTACGATGACGTATATTGTTAATAAATAAAGGTATCAACTTTTCAGGGAACTGATATGGACCGTAGTTGTTAGAGCAGTTTGTGACGATAGTAGGCATTCCGTATGTGTCGTGATAAGCTCTTACGAAGTGGTCGCTGCTTGCCTTAGCTGCTGAATATGGTGAGTGAGGATTGTATTTTGTAGTCTCATAGAAGAACTCGTCGCCGTATGCTTTATGACCTTCAGATGAAGCTACAGTTTTGAAAGGAGGTTCAATTCCTTCTGGATGGTTCATTGCTAGTGCTCCATAAACTTCGTCAGTAGAAATGTGGTAGAAAAGGCAATTGGCTGTTGGCTGTTGGCCGTTGGCTGTTGATTCATGAACAACCTTGTATGGTTCTGGTTGACATTCCCAATAGAGTTTTGCTGCTTGAAGTAGGCTTAAAGTTCCCATAACGTTAGTCTTTGCAAAAGTGAATGGGTCTTTGATACTTCTATCGACATGAGATTCTGCTGCGAGGTGAATTATACCATCAACTTGTTCATCTTGCATAAGTTGATAGAAATTCTCAAAGTCGCAGATGTCCATCTTGACGAACTTATAATTTGGCTTGTCTTCAATGTCTTTGAGATTTGCCAAATTACCAGCGTAAGTCAATTTGTCGAGATTTATGATATTATATTCCGGATATTTATTTACGAATAAACGAACGACGTGAGAACCGATGAATCCGGCACCGCCAGTTATTACTATGTTTCTTTTTGCCATAATATATTTTGATTTTTAGTTTTTAATTATTTCTTTTCAATTCATTAATAACTTGCAACAGATATTGTCCGTACTGGTTTTTAATCATTGGTTGAGCAAGCTCTCTCATCTTTTCTTCAGTAATCCAACCTTTGCGGTATGCTATGCCTTCGAGACATGCTATTTTCAGACCTTGACGTTTTTCGATCACTTCAACAAATGTTGATGCTTCTGAAAGAGAGTCATGAGTTCCTGTGTCTAACCAAGCGAATCCACGTCCTAAAGTCTGTACTTTAAGTTGCTTGTCTTCCAAGAATCTTTGGTTGACTGTAGTGATTTCGAGTTCGCCGCGTGCAGAAGGTTTTATTGTCTTTGCTACTTCAACGACCTTATTTGGATAAAAATACAAACCTGGAACAGCGTAGTTAGATTTTGGATTCTTTGGCTTTTCTTCCAATGAAAGGCAATTACCTTCTTTATCAAATTCAGCGACGCCATAACGTTCAGGGTCGTTAACCCAGTAACCGAATATAGTAGCTTTGTTTTCTTCTTCAGCAGCTTTTACTGCATCTTTTAACATCTGTGTGAAGAAACTTCCATAAAATATATTGTCTCCGAGTACTAAACAAGCGCAGTCGTCGCCGATGAAATCTTCACCGATGATGAAAGCTTGAGCGAGGCCGTCCGGTGAAGGTTGCTCTGCGTATGAAAAGTTAACGCCATAGTCGGAGCCGTCTCCTAATAAACGTTGAAATCCTGGGAGATCGTAAGGTGTAGAGATTATGAGAATATCTCTAATTCCAGCCAACATCAAAACAGATATTGGATAATAAACCATCGGTTTGTCATAAATTGGAAGCAATTGTTTGCTTACTCCTTTTGTGATTGGATACAAACGAGTACCAGAACCACCGGCTAAAACGATACCTTTCATGATAATGGAATTTTGATATTTTATATATTTTTATTTATAGCTTCGCCCTTTCACTCACATGCTCGGGTGAATAGTTTGCTGAGTATCATTGGATTATGATATGGGCGACAAGTTCTGATTTTATACTAAAATCAACTTGCTAAAGTAAGCATTTATTTTATAAAAACCAAGTAAATAAATTTTTATTTTTTTATTGCAAAAATAAAATAGGGTCGAATCTACTAATGAATCAACCCTATTTTATCTGAGATTTAAAACTTTTATGTATTTTTAATGAATTTCGTAGCTCTTTAATTCAATCAAAGTGGCGTTCATCTCGTATTCGGCAGAATATAATTCAATCATTGCATTTTGATAATATTCAACTTCTTCGAGATAATTAACGATATTCATTTCTCCTGATTCAAAGGCTTTTAAAAGCAAAGCTTGGCTGTCGAATTGTTTTATCGAGCTTGCAAGATTACTGATGTTTTCTTGCAATGCTTTGGCTTTAGCGAAGAGACTGCCAAGGTAATTGTATGTAACGGCTTTTTCGTTCATGAGTAATGTTTCAGTCGCTTCTGCGTGCATCTTGGCGCTTTTCACTGTGCCTTTGTTGTGCCATAATGGAAGTGCGAGTCCTATTGAAGGACCGTGTTCTCCTTCGTTATGTCCTTGCGCCATTTCTGCTCCGTAGCCGATGCTGAATTTAGGAAGCCATTCCGACTTACTTAACTTGACCTTCTGTTGGTCGATGGCAATCTGCTGGCGCATTTGTTCAAAGATAGGATTAGTCTGTTCTACGCTTGCATACCATTCGTCAAAATTTTCAGGCAAGATTACGATGTCATAATTTTCGTATTGAAAATCAATATCTTTTCCTCCATTCATGGTCTTTAATGAAGCCATCAGGTTGTTGTAATTGATAACTTCCAAGTCGTAGTTGTTTTTTGTATTAGCGAGATTTATTTTAGATTTGTTATAATCCAAAATATTCATTTCACCAACTTCCATCATCTTTTGAAATGCGTCGGCGATTTTAACGGCATTGTCGTAATTCTGTTTATAAAGTTCAAGTTTCATTTTACAGAAAATCAATTCTGTACAGATGGCTTGAGCTTCTGTAAGTACAGAAATTCTATCGATGTCGTATTGGACGTCGATGATATTGGAAGACATTTTTCTAATTTTATTCTGATGAGAATAAACTGTAGGGAAGTCAAATTCTTGAGAGATGCCTATTTCAAGTTTGTCGCTTTCTTCGCCGTAGCCGAATTTGTAGCCGGCTTCTATCTCAGGATTTTCCACGAGAGCGTGAGCGTTATTTTCGGCTTTGTCAGCTTGCATTTGTTTGTAATGTGCAGCCAAAACCGTACTGTTAGCTTCAATAGTATCTAAAATATTTTGATAAGCATATTGCGCAAAAACTGTGTTGATGCACAATATAAATAATAATGTCAATAAACTTTTTTTCATGGCTTAATCATTGTTTTGTGATGAATGTTTTTTAGCATGAATCATTTCGTAAACGATAGGTATGACATACATATTTAATAAGGATGATGTCAAGAGACCTCCGAGAACTACGACAGCCATAGGGCTTTGAATCTCGTTACCGGATTGATTGCCGTTGATAACCATAGGGATGAGCGCCAATGCCGATGTCAAGGCTGTCATAAGGATTGGGTTGAGACGGTCTTTGGAGCCATCGACTATGGACTGGCGTAATGAGATGCCTGCGCTTTCTCCATGTTGATAGCGAGAAATCAATAAGATGCCATTACGAGTAGCGATGCCGAACAAGGTAATGAAACCGATGATGGCAGGGATGCTTATGGTATTTGAAGTGATGAATATAGCTATAACACCGCCAATCAATGCTAAAGGAAGATTTAACAAAACTATAGCGGAGAGTGTGATGTCTTTAAATTCTCCGAATAAGAGGAGGAATATCACAAAGATAGCGATGACGGTCATGATGATGAGAGTTCTTGATGCTTTCTTAGCGCTTTGGAATTGTCCGCCGTATTCAACTAAGTAGTTTTCAGGAATATTGACGTTATCGTTAACTCTTTGTTCTATTTCATTGACGATACTTACAACGTCACGACCTGCTGTGTTGGCAGAGATGACTATCTTACGTTGTACGTTCTCGCGGCTGATGCTGTTAGGACCGCCAACAGAGACTATCTCAGCAACTTCTTCAAGAGGGACCATTGTGCCTTCTGAGTTGATAATCATAGCCGATTTGATGCCTTCTATGCTTTCTGTATAGTTTTTATTAAGACGTAATACGAGGTCGAAACTACGTTGTCCTTCATAGACTTCTGAGACTTTTTCGCCTGAGAAAGCGAGGTCGATGTAGTGGTTGAACTCTTCCATAGTTATCTTGTGTCGAGCTAACATTTCACGGTTAGCGCGAATCTGAAGTTCAGGAGTCTCTGTCTGCTGTTCGACGCTTACGTCAACCAAACCTTCAATGCCTTCTATTTCAGCTTTTATATTATTGGCTGTCATGAACAATTGTGTCAAGTCAGGGCCGAAAATCTTGATAGCGATAGATGCTCTTGTACCAGTGAGCATATGGTCGATGCGGTGACCGAGAGGCTGCCCTACAGTAGAGGCGATACCTGGAACAGAAGCGAGTTTTTCACGGACTTCGGCGAGGAACTCTTCTTGTGAACGGTCTTTCAAATCGAAATTGACATCAATCTCAGCACCGTTAGTGGATTGTGAGTGTTCGTCGAGTTCGCCGCGTCCTGTACGACGTGCTGTCGATGTTACTTCTGGAATAGAGAGTAATTCTCTCTCAATGATTTTGCCGAGATTGTTGTTTTCATATAATGAAACGCCAGGCTTGCAGACTGCCGAAATAGTCAAAGAACCTTCGTTGAAGTCAGGCAAGAAGCTTTGTCCCATATTAAAGAACAAACCTAAAGCAATCAACAATGCTACTATTGTTCCGCCTAAGATGGATTTCTTGTGTGTCAATGCCCATTCTAATGAACGTCCATAAACTTTTTGGAGATTCTTTGCCAACCAGTTTTCTTTCTCTTGTTTTGTGAGATATTTGTCTGATGTGAGCATCATTCTACAAAGCAAAGGTGTGATTGTAAGAGCTGTCACTAACGACATCAATGAAGCGATGATATAAGCGATGCCGAGTGGTTTCAACATTCTGCCTTCCATTCCAGAGAGGAAGAATATAGGTGTGAAAGCAACGATTGTGATTAAAGTGGCGTTTAAGATAGAAGTACGTATCTCGCAAGAGCCGTTGAAAACTATATTGAAAGTGGTGTCGCGTTGCTCTTTTGGCTTTAAGTAGTTTTGTCTCAATCGTTTGTAAACATTCTCCACGTCGATGATAGCATCATCAACCAATGAGCCGATAGCGATGCACATACCGCCTAATGTCATGGTGTTGATGTTCATTCCAAGGAGATGCATTACTATGAAGCTGCCGAGGAGCGAGAGTGGAATGGCGATGACAGAGATGATTGTTGTTCTGAAGCTACCCAAGAAGAGAAGGAGAATGACAATAACTAAGACTGCACCTTCTACCAAAGCGCGTGCTACGTTGCTTACAGAAGCTTCGATGAAGTCGGCTTGACGGAATATTTTAGTGTCCATCTTAACGTCGGCAGGAAGTGACTTCTTGATTTCTCTGAGGTTTCTCTCTATGTTTTTAGTAACCTCTAAAGTGTTGATGTTAGGTTGTTTAGATATTGAGAGGATGATAGCGTCTTCAGCGTTGAGCGAAGCGTAACCCATTTTCACGGCGCTACCGAGTTTCACTTCTGCGACATCAGAGACAAATACAGGTTTGTCGTTGATAGTCTTGATATAAGTTTTGCCAAGTTCTTCGAGGTCTGTTGTTCTTCCCATTCCTCTGAGAGCGTATTCGTTGCCGAAGTCACGGATGACACCGCCTACAGAGTTGACGCACATGCTTTGGCAAATCTCTGCCATTTCATGCATCGTGATGTCGTAATGAGCCATCTTGACAGGGTCAACGAGGACTTGATATTGTTTGAGGTCGCCACCGATGATTGTCACTTGTGAAACGCCGCCAGTCGATAAGATGGCAGGTTTCACCACCCATTCAGCCATGGTTCTGAGGTCCATCATAGAAGTGGTATCTGCTTGAAGACCAACGAACAGAATCTCGCCCATAACGCTTGACTGTGGAGCGAGCACAGGAGTAACTCCGTCTGGAAGTGCTTCTTCGAGAGTCACCATTTTTTCACTCACGATTTGACGTGCGAGATATACGTCCATTCCCCAGTCGAATTCAATCCAGACGAAAGAATAACCCATCATGGAAGCTGAGCGCACGCGGCGTACGTTAGTAGCACCGTTCATAGCAGTCTCGATAGGGAAAGTGACAAGACGTTCTACTTCTTCAGCTGCCATACGATGAGCGTCGGTCATGACGACGACGGTAGGTGCAGTGAGGTCAGGGAAAACGTCGATGTCCATCTGACGCATTGAGGTGTAACCACCTATTATTAATAGGAGAGCTCCAACGAGCACGAATAATTTGTTTTCTAATGAAAACTTGATGATTTTATTTAACATAGACACCTCCTCGAATTAATGAACGTGACCTGCGTGTGGGTCCAAAGCTGCTGAACCTTGTGCTAATTTAACATTGACAGCGCCTTTGCTTACTACTCTATCACCTGCATCTATACCTTTGAGAATCTGTGTGTGTTGTCCGTCGGTAACGCCTTTAGTTATGATGCGTTTTTCAAAAGAATCAACACAAGTCTGTACAAAAACACAATAGATGCCCATTTCTTCAACGATAGCGCTGTTAGGTAACATGATGCCCATATTGTCGCTTTCAGCTGTTATGAACATTTCAACGAAAGAACCAGGGATGATGATGCCGTTATTCTTGATCTCGAAAGTGACAGGAATAAGAGGATTGTTGATGTCTGTTGTTTTGCCGTATGACAAAAGACGACCTGATAAATCTTCTAATGAATAAACTTGACCGTCGTTTAAAGTCTTGATATTAGCTGTTTTAATGTTTTTCAAAACAGGATAATATTTTGATTGTAAATCGGCACGTACATATAGTCTGTCGTTTTGTGCTAATGTCATGATAGGCTGACCTGCTTCTACGAAAGAGTTGTTAGGAACCAAGATTTCGCTTATAGAACCTGTGATAGAAGCTCTGTGAAGAGTCTTGCCATTAGGGAAGTTCTGGTTCATATTTTCGTAATGTTTCTTGGCTTTGAGATATTCTGTCTCAGCGTCAGTCAATTCGCTTTCTGATATAATCTTATCTTCTGCAAGAGCTTGTTTACGTTCGTAATTTGATTTAGTTTTTTGATATTCAGCTTCAATTTCTTCGCGGCGTGTGCTGAGATTGTCGTCGGCCATATTGCTGTTATCTATGCTGAATAATATCTGTCCGGCTTTGACATCGAGACCTTTTACGATATCTTTATTCTCGAAATTAATGATGCCGCTTGTTGTAGCTGTTAAAATCTTTTCACTGTCTTGTGAAGGAACAACTTGAGCTGAAGTTCTGATGATTTGATAGAGAGGTTCTGTAACTACTTCAACAACTTCAAAGTCGATTTTGTTTTGTTGTTCAACTGAGAAAGTGATAGCGTCATCGCCATGATTGTGACCGTGATTATGAGCATCATGATTATGACCAGAATGATCGTGGTTATGACTTGAATGGTCGTGATTATGATTGTGGTCATGGCTGCAACTTTCTGAATGTTGATGGTCATGATCGTGGTCATGATTATGGTCGTGATCGTGATTATGGCTACAGCTTTCTGAGTGCTGATGTGTTGAATGGTCGTGATTGTGAGCTGATTGTTGTTTGTTGTTTGTGCAAGAAATCAATCCTACAGCAATTGCTATAACTAAAAATATTCTTTTCATTTTGATTTGTTTAATTATTGATTATGATATAAATTCAGACGCATCAATGCGTGTTTTTTTAGGAAAGTTCCTAATTCCTAATTAAACCGGCGGCGCTCTCAGTCCAAAGATGGAACTGACATGCGGATTATGATAAATAAGATGAACGAAGTTTCGTCGAAATTCGACACCTTTTTTAAGAATATTTTCTAATGAGTTTCTTACTGATGAGATGATGTTATAATAGGAGAATAAGACATTTACATCAAGGTAAATCTTTACTTCATGATTGTCTTTCGGTGTGAATAAATCATCTATTATGCAGTCTGATTCTTCACAGTCGTTGCTGCTGTCGCAATCAGATTCGTTGTGTGACTCTCCACAATGTTCATTGCAATTGTTATGGCTTAACTTGCTAAGGCATACTGTGTTGTTATGGTGATGATGAGGAACAGCTGCATGAAGCAGAAGCACCATGCAAGCCAAGAAAAGCGATATTTTCTTAATATTCCTTATCATCAAACTAAAAACTATAAACTTTATAAATTATCTGGAACCGTAGCCTGAAACAGGATAGAGAGCCACTGCATAGCAAGCTCCGTAAGGCGCTCCTGAGAATTTGATTGTGTGGTGTGTCTCATGGACGCTTACAGCATATTCGTGTAATACAGGTTCTTTAGGTTCTGTTGTCATATCGTCGGAGTCGGTGATCCAGATTCTTGTGAGCAAACCGGTAGCGTTGTCGATTTCGTAACCCCATAATGTTGTAGCATGATGCAAGGTGCCGAGGTTTGAACCGAGCGATACTGCGAGAGAGACAACGCCTCTGTCCATAAATTCAACTACTAATTCAGTGAATTTTCTTAAACGTTGTTCGTCGGAAAGTCCTGAGCCATTGCCCCAAAGATAATAGTTGTTGTATTCTGTTGAGATAAGGTCGTTATATTCTACTATTCCAGGAACGACAACATAGTCGTAATCGTGATATACGTGTGGTAATATCTGGCTTTCCCAAATGTTGGAATAATAGCCGCCTGTGTTGTTGCTAAGTGGCTGGGCGTGAGAGCCGGCAGCTGCTTCTTTCATAATGTTGCGACCTTCGAAATACCAAGTAATGCCGTGACTTGTGGTTCCGCCGCGTGAGTTATCCCACAACTCGTGATACATTTCCATAAGAGCGAGTTGGTATGTTGTTCCAGGTCCTGTGACGGCACCTGCTGGCAATGTGTTGCCTGCTTCAACGTAGCGGTCTTGCCACCATTGAATGATGTTGGCGCATGACGCAGCCCAGCACATGTTGATGTCGCCGTTTTGTTGTCCGTTACCTATTTTATTAACGTCGTACCAACCTGAAGTAAGAGTTACGCCGTCAGCGAAGACTATAGTTTTTCCATCGGCTGATGCTTCTGCTGTGATTGTTATCTCATTGGAAATGACGTCGTTTTTCTTTGCATAAACATTATATGAGCCAGGAGTTGTTGTGGTGAAACTATTGCCATTAATCTTGTTTCCATTGACATATATCTCAGATTGAGATGTTACGTTGACGTTGTCTTGTGTCACTGTAAATTCTGTCTTGTCAGTTCCGTTAGCAATGATATTGTTCTTTGATGCAGTGAGTTCTATTGGCTTTTCTGGTTCAATATATTCTTCTGCTATAATTTCTATCTCGTTGGAAATCAAGTCGCCCTTTTTGGCGAAAGCCTTGTAAGTTCCATGGTTTGTTGTAGTGAATTTATATCCTTCAATTTTATTGTCGTTGATATAAATTTCTGTTTCGTTTGTTACGTCAATATTATCTTGCTTTACGGTAAATTCAACAGTTTCAACGCCATCAGCGATGATTGTAGTTGTTGATGCTGTGAGTTCTATTGGCTTTTCCGGTTCAATATATTCTATCGCCACGAAAGAAATTTCGTTAGATGTGACATTATCTTTTTTAGCGTAAGCTGTGTAGTTGCCGGCGGTAGTTGTTGTGAATTTGTTGCCTTCAATTTTATTGCCATTGACATAAATATCGATGTCGTCTGTGATGACAGATTTGCCTTCAGTAACGTTAAAAATTATTTCGTCGATGCCGTCGGCTACAATGGTGTCGGTTGAAACTGTGATGACGATTGGTATTTCAGGAGCTACATATTCTTTTGCGAAGAATGTGATTTCGTTTGAGATTATTGTGTCGTTTTTCTTTGCATAAACGACATAATTTCCAGATTGTGTTGTTGTGAAGATATTGCCTTCAATTTTATTGTCGTTGACGAAAATATCTGTTTTGTCGGTGATGTTGATGCTGTCTTGCATTACAGTGAAATTTACGGCATCGATGCCATTTGCGACAATAGTGTCTGTTGATGCAGAAAGTTCTATTGGGCCTTCTGGCAATTCAGGTTCATTAGGCTCTTCGGGATTCTCTGGTTCCTCTGGTTCTTCAGGCTCTTCAGGGTTTTCTGGTTCTATTGCTTTAGCCAATACTTCAATTTTTTCAGATGTATGGCTTTTACGTTTTGCATAGAAAGTATAATTGCCAGCTTCTGCTGTAGAAAAAATATTGCTTCCTAATTCTTCATCTTGTCCTTCGATAAACAAATGACTTTCGTCGGTCACGTCTTTGCCTTCACATAAAACAGTGAATGTGGCGACATCTTCGTTATTTGCTATTATTTCAGTTTTATCGACACTCAATGTTATTGGTTTGTCGTCTCTGTTGCATGCTGTAGAAATGCTGAAAAGTGCTACTATCGTCAAAAGATATAAGATTTTTTTCATAAAAAAAGTTTAAAATTTAATGCTTGCAAAAATACTCATAATTATTGAATTATAAGTAATTTTTTTTATGCAAAAATAAATATGTATGTGATTATTGATATGGAAAATATCTGTAATTTTACAGCCTGATAATTGACAATTTCATTTCTTCAATTACTTGGTTTAATGTGGTTCTGCCTGTAATGAAGATTTAAATGTATAAAAGAACCCGTTTTTTTATTTTATGAAAAAGATTTTTACACTGTTATTTGTGTTTATGTCAACGCTGTTAGCAACAGCACAAGATTTTGATTTTGTATTTTTATACGATTTTACAACGACCGACGACTTGAGCGAATGGACCATTATTGACGACAACAATGATGGACGCAAATGGGAATTGATGGACGGGATGAAAGGTGTAGTTTATAATGGCAACACCACAGAAATGGCTGCCAACGACTGGTTGATTTCTCCTTCATTTGCTGTTGAGAAAGGTCAACATTATATAATAGAATACACTGTGGCTCAGAGAGGAGCGTTTAGCACAGACGTAATCAACGTTCACTTTGGCTCGGAAGTGACAGCTTCTTCATCAACATTATTGATTGAAGAGAGATTTGACCATCATGCTGGAATGGTAACTCGCAGATGTCACATCACAGCACAACAAAGCGAAAATGTACAATTAGGTTTCAACATTGTTTCTGCTGCGACAAATGGTCTTGTCACTTTGAAGTCTGTATCAGTGAAAGAAGCCACAAGCCAGATACCTGCACAAGCTCCTGCAATGGCTGTCAGTTCTAACTTCACAGACAAGACTGTCACAGTCAAATGGGTGAATCCTAAACGTGATGTCAACGACATCGTTATCACTCAGCCGATGACAGCTAAGATTTATGAAAACGGCTCAGTAGTGGCAACTCTCGAAAATATGCAAGCAGGTGAACAAGAAGAATATACCTATATTCCTGACGTTTTTGAAGGAATGGTTGTCTATGGTGTTACATTATCTATTGATGGACTTGAATCAGAACGCATCGAACAAGAAATAAATCTTGACGACTATCAAGGCGAGGTTACAACTGTAGTTACATTGCCTATCAATAATTCTTCCGACTTCGCAAATTGGGAAGTTAAAAACATCGACGGCGGTTCAACATGGGAATATTATAACAAAGGAGCCTCAATCAGTGGATTCTCTACTGTTGATGACTGGTTGTTCTCGCCAAGTATAGAACTCGAAGCAAACACACGTTATGTCCTTTGCTATAAATTAGCTTCTTCTCAAGCATTATGCGCTGATGTAGAAATGACAATAGGTGCAGGAACATCAGTATCATCACACACACAAGTCGTTGACAGCTACGACGATTTGTATCAAAACGGTTTTGGAGAATATCAATCACCTCAATTCACAGTTCCTGAAACTGGAACTTACCACATAGGTTTTCATGCTACTTATGTAGGCAATTATTTGGACGTTAAAGATATTTCTGTTGGCAGTGTCGTTCAGTCGGATGAAGGCAACGAAGAAACAGGCGACCTCGAGGTTGAAGAATATGTAGAGACAGTATTGCCAGACAATGACAATGGCGACTTGACTTATACAACAGACTACTTCACTCCTATGACTATGGAAGGAGTAGATCTCTTTGGCGCTTACTCACACGCTCAAATAGATGCCTACACTTTGGCAGAAAGCGGAATTTATGAAATGCCTCTCGAACATGCTTTCACTCCTGACCTTGAATCTCCATTGTTGCAGGCTGAAGTTACTGGCGGCGTCACTTATTACGACGGCAAAATTTATTGCAACACATACGATGACAATAGCAATATTCAAGAGCAAAAGCCGGTATGGAAAATCTACGACGCTACAACATTTGAGTTGTTATCAGAAAATGAACTCAACGACAACTGCGAAAACACTACTGTATGTTTAGCTTATGATATGACAACTCATAAAATCTATGGATTAGTAAAAGATTATGTCGATACATGGCTTGTTGAGATTGAACCAGAGACAGGTGAGATGACAAGAATAGCCGATCGTCTCGACTATACAAAACGCTTCCTCACTTTGGGATGTAACGCAAAAGGCGAGCTGTACTGTATTTATATGACAGAACACAGCGTTACAGGCGAGCAGCTTCATTATCTTGGAAGAATCAACAAAAACGACGGTTCTATCGCAGAAGTAGGCTTGATGCAAGCAGCTAACTTTATGAAAGACGACTATATCTATAACATGAAATATCGTCAGGTGCTGTTCTTCGACAACTCTTCAGATACAATGTATTGGATGTTCTGTAGCTCAAGCTTGGCATTAGGCTCACAATATGCTGCTATAGTTGAGGTTAACAGATATAATGCTGTAGCAACATTAAGAGCGTATCAACTCGACTTGTTCTCAATCACAGGCGGTTATTTCAACGAACCATTGATGGAAGCTCCATCAATCATCACCGACTTTGAATTTGTTGACGACCCTGACGGAGCTAACAGCGGAACAATATCATTCCGTCTTCCTTCAACATCATACAATGGCGATGAATTAACAGGAACTGTCGATTATAAAGCATACGCTGATGGCATATTCGATTTTACAGGCAGCGGCGCTCCTGGACAACAGATTTCAATTCCTTTACAAGCTAATAACGACATCATAACAGTCAGCCTCTTTGCTTCTAACGCTTATGGCAACAGCCCTACAATAGAACGTGACATCTTGGTCGGATACGACATGCCGGAAGCTCCAAAAAATATCATCTTGACTAAAAACGAACTCGAGACAACATTGACATGGGACGCTCCTGAAACAGGCATCCACGGCGAAGACTTCGACGTTGAAAATCTCAGCTACACTATCGTCAGATTCCCAGGCGAAGTGGAAGTGGCGACAGGCCTGAAAGAAAGAGTGTTGGTTGAAAAACATCCAGGCGACATGACTCGTTATGTCTATATGGTTTATTCTTGCATCGGCGACGTACGTAGCGAAGGTGCTTATTCAAACAATCTCATTGTAGGTAATCCTCTCTATACTCCTTATGGTGGTGTCTTCAAAGATGTTTATGATATGTATAACTATTACACTATCCTCGACGTCAACAAAGACAACTACACTTGGATTTATGACGAATTGAACCATGCTGCTGTATATCGTTACAACTGGCAATATGGTGGCGACGATTGGATGATTTCTCCAGCTATCAATTTTAGAAAAGACGCTGTCTATACATTGACATTCGGAGCTTTTTCTTCTCAAGAGAATTATCTTGAGTCTTTGTTAGTCACTTTCGGAAACGGATACACTCCTGAGTCTCAAAATGAAATACTCATTGACATACCGGAATTGCCAGCTATCGAAGATGGCGTATATAACGTTTATAGCCTCGAGATAACAGTACCTGAAGATGGCATATATCACTATGGATTTAAGGCTTACTCTAAACCTTATCAGGATTACTTATATCTTTATGACATAAAACTTACATCAGACAAAGACGGTGAAGTGATAAACGATATGACAAGCTGCGACAGCAAAGTTATTGTATATAGCGATAATAATACCTTGAAAATTTACAATCCTGAAAATGAGGAAGTAGTAATTTACAACGCATTAGGCGTGATGTTATATAAGTCTAACGACAATTATATCGAGACAAGTCAAAAAACAGGTTTGTATATCGTTAAATATACAAAAGGAAGCAAGAAAGTAATTGTTAAATGATAAAACAAATTAGCATGAAAAATATCACAAAAAAAATATCATTATTGATTTTAGGTGTTCTTTTGTGTACACGAATCGCCGTTGCGCAAAATTATGAGTCTTTTGAAATCTTCGAGAACTTCGACGATGACTCTCATTTCACAGAGAGCTCTTTAATTCCTGACGGATGGATTTCTATAGGTTCATCACCAGCAGCTCGTACTGAAGCTGGTATGTATATGACAGGTTACAATTCACATAGCGGAACATACGTGTTGCATTCATCTGATAATATTTCTGTCGTACGCGACGAAGTCATATTCACTCCTATGATGGAACTCGCTGGCGGAAAAGATGCTGTTTTGTCGTTCTATATCTATGCTCCGGGTGGTAGTCCTGCTGCATTCTATTCTTATGTGGAAGTTAAAGCTGGTACAGCTCAATCTATGGAATCTCAGACAATAACATTGGGAACTACAAACGAGCCGATGTCTTCATGGACAGAGTTAGCGTTTTTGTTCACTCCAGAAGCAGACGGCGAATATTGTTTCTCTATCTCACTCAAACAATCGACAGAGCTTGTCCGTGACCACGGCATAATTGGAATTGACGACGTGACGATCACAGGTTATAAACCTAATGAAGGTGACGATGATGATGAAGAAGAAGGCGATGACGAACTCGTCCCTAATCCTGACAACTACGTGAATGCAATGCCAGTTCCTTATTTCAACACTTTCGACAACTACGACGGTGATTACGACGGCGAGTCATTCTTGCCAAAAGGCTGGATTTCTTCTGGCATATATCCATTCTTCACCGCAAGTATCAATGGACTCGATGCTGTTACAGGCAGCTATTATCTTTTGACAAGTGAATCTGATATAGATAATCGTAACGATCGTCTCTACACTCCATTATTCCGTTTAAGCAATGAGCATGAGTATGTAATTTCTTATTATCTTTATATGCCAGGTAATTCGGGCGGCGGAGTGTTGAGAGCAACAGATCTTATTGTTACTGTTGGTACAGAACAAAACATCGTTTCCCATCCTGTCGTAAAACAAACTATAGAAGACCAATCAATAAGCGAATGGACATACCAGGAATTTACTTTTAAACCTCAGTTGAGCGGCGCTTATTGTTTCGCATTCTCTTTGAATACTGAAGTCAATTTCTCAGGAATGGTTGCTATCGAGGATTTCAAGATTACTGCTCCTGGCCTTGTCGAGAATCCTATTGCCGATTTCGCTATTGGCGGTAACTTCAACGTGATAGACAGCAGAATGGTAGTTTATAAAAATCAATATGTCAACATTACAAACTTATCTGAACACGGTGAAGAATACTTATGGGTAATAACATCTCCTACTGGTTCAATTCAACAGTCAACAGATGAAAATCCTTCTTTATTGTTTGATGAATCTGGCGAATATAACATTGAGTTGACTGTAAGCAATAGCGCAGGAACTCGTTCAACAAGTCATAAAGTCGAAGTTGAATACATCGACTACGACAATCAAGATTATACTATCATGACGATGAATCCAAATCAAGACGAATTGTTAGAACGTGGTTCCATACCTGCATTTTCAGCTAATGGCATCGAAGATTATGACTACGATTTCGTGACAGGATATAACCGTTATTATAAAAAATATGCTGAACGTTTTGAAATTCCAAATAGTGTTAAAATGGAAATTTCTGTAATTAACACATGGTTGGCTCATTATCGTAATCGTGCTTACACAACTGGCTCCGATAGCGAAAAACCATTTGAAATAGTATTCTACGGTGATACTAACGGTCAGCTTGACGAGGATAAAGTATTCGCACGCATTTCTATGACATTGAAAGATGCATTCGGATCCACAGGCATCGGTGCGGGAGCTGGTGAAGGACGCACAATAAACTTAGTCGATTTTTATGGCAAACCTGTTGAAGTGGAAGGCACATTCTACGTTGCCTTCGAATTCGCTGATGATATGACAATAATAGCCGATGACCCTAACCTCGGACGTTCTTATATCGCATTGAATACAATAAAACATGCAACAAAAAATGCTACATTGTACGTCAAACCTACTTCAGTGCCAGCAAATTCTGAAGTTGAAGCTGATGGCAATTGGTATCCTGTCGATATGTTAGATAACGCAATGAGTGGAGTTGGCGCTTACATAATTCTTTGGGTCGCTAACGAGATAGAAGGCGGCGATGATAATCCAGAACTTAATCCTTCAGTTGAAATAACCTTGGGAGAAATCACAACGACAACAATCGAAGCTACTTTCACACCAAACGACGACTGCGCTTCATATCATCTCTTGGCAGATACACAAGCAAACATGGAAATGTGGACAAGTATGATGGGAACATCATTGGAAGAATTGATCGTGATGTGGGGCATCGAAAAGACTTCAGAATACACACACACATGGGATGACTTTGCACCAAATACAGAATATACCGTTTATGCCCTTCCAAAAGATGCAGACGGTAACTTCGGCGAGTTGGTGACAACAACTGTCACGACAGAACAAGCTGGCGGAGCGGGCACGTCAGTAATAGATGTAGTAGTAGAGGTTCTGACAAAGACAACAGTAAAAACAACGGCAACGCCTAACGCAGAGACAGCAGTATATCATTATTGCTTGGTAGAGAAATCATATTTCGAAGAGATGGGCGAGGAAGCATTTGTACAATATTTACGCGAAGAAGACCCATATCCATTGTATGAAGTTGACGTATGGGAATGGCTTGACCTTACTCCAGATACAGATTATTACGCAGTGGCAACAGGTCAGAACTCAGAAGGCGAGTGGGGTGAGACAACGATAGTTCCTTTCAGAACAGAAGTAGAAGGCTTCGACGAACTTGTAAAGACAAACTTCAGCATCTATCCAAATCCAGCTACATCGACAATCAATATTTTGTCTGATGCAAAAGGCACAGCTAAGATTTTCGATATGACTTCACGCTGCGTGAAGGAAGTTCAAATTGATGGTACAACAACAGTAAATATTGAAGATTTGAACCAAGGCGTTTATTTCATCAACATCAACAACAGCGTTAAGAAATTGGTTGTTAAATAAACCACATCTTAGATGTAAGTTGTTTATATAAAGGTATTTACATTGATAAGAAAAATGCAGGGATAGCAAAATTTATTAAATAATTGCAACCTGCATTTTTTTCTAAATTATTTTTATATTTTTGCATCATAGAATTTACAAACAATAAAATCATAAAATTATGGCATTCAACTTAAGAAACAGAAGCTTTTTGAAGTTGTTAGACTTCACTCCAA
>JAGBVS010000120.1 GCA_017630195.1 Bacteroidales bacterium
GAGGGTTCATATCCTCCACATAGCATTTTGCCCGGATGTATCGCGCACGGTGAAAACGTCCTTCGATTTTTAACGCTCCCAATTTTACCGGGTCAACGTTGAAATCTGATGGGATATCCAACCCATACCGCTGTAAATCTTCCGTTGTGAGCTGTGATAATTCGTCATCCGTCATATCTTTCATCCCGTCCGGAAGATTGATTTCCAAATGTAAACTGTCTGTATCTGCGTATGCAAACATGGGAAAAACCTTTTGAGCGGCTTTGATGATTGTATATCGCGCCCATGATGTGACGAATGTGGCAACGGGAATATAAATCGGTTCTTTTGATTCTTCGTCGCCTGTACGAAACGAAATTTTTCCTTCATTATAATACGGGTATTTGCTTTGTGTTTTGATAGAAGAACCAAACTTTCCATACAATGAATTCAACATCAATTTTGCAAGGGTGCGCATGGCTTTGTTTTTTGTCTTTGTTGCTTCGATTTTAACGTTCGTCCAATAGTCGATATATTCAACAAACATTTGCTTTTTGCTTTGAAACTTCCAACCGTTGATATAGGTAACGTTGTATAGTTCATAATGTTCCTTGAATAATTCCAAATCCACAGACGTTAAATCCATTGTGACCGCTTTGTCAATTCCGGTTCTTTTGTCCTTGCTTGATGTTATGTATTCCGTTTGTACAAACCGAAAATTCCCTTTTAGCTGTAACGTAGGAATATGCCCCGGCTTTAATTCAAACTGGCATTCCAACCGTTGAACATACAAATTATAAATCGGGTCAGGTTGATATTCACCCTCAAAAAACACAGGTTCCCCGCACGGTAACGGACATTCGTGCATAACATACGGGTACATGGAATTATAGTCAAAGACTAAACCCCCGCGAATATCGCGGTTATAATACCGTGGGTTCATATAGGTGAATCCCCCTCGGTAGGTTCGACGAATGTCCGCATCGCACGTCGGGTGCAGAATCGGAAACCACTTTTTAAACCGTCGCGGCGTAATTCTCTGTTTATAGTCCTCCAATGCGTTTGAAGCCGTTGTGATTTTGGATTGTCCCTGTGTAAACAAAACATTTAATGCACGAGCGACAATATCCGTATCAGTCCGAATATATTTTATTTCGTGATCGGTTAGAACGTGTCCGATCTCCCGAAATGTGTTATAATCAAGGTGCAGTTTTGAAATAGGCAAATCGAACGCGCTTGCAACCTCCCGCACAGGGAACGGGAGAAGTTTCAACGAATCGTGAATTTTAACATATTTTGATTTTTTCTTTGTTTTTTCAAACATGATTTTAACGGTGTAAAATTGCCCCATATCGGAAATTAATGTGGAGAACGTTTTTGAACGTTCTTCTTTTCTGTTTTCCACATGATGAAAACCGTTTTCAAACAGATAAACAAACATGAAATCACTGTCAAATTTCAGATTGTGAAACCAGAATGTGCTATTCTCGGAGTTTTCTAAAAACCGAAAAAAGGATTCTATTGAATTCCCATATTCAAAAAAATCAGGGTTCCCGATCTCGCTCACCGACCACGCCCACACCCTACAGTCATTTTCATCCGTTGTCGTCTCAAAATCGGCTGTGTATAACGCCATACAAACACCCCTTATTTTATTTTAGCCTTTACCGAACCCCACAAATTCCGCAACCTTGCACACTTCCAAACGTATTCATTATAGTCTTCCCAGTAGAGAAACTCGATATTTGCATCCGTGTCAAGTTTCGTTGTGTCATAGAATACATCAAGGGGAATGGATTCAACGAGACTAATTAAATCATCCGGATAACCCATATCTTCCATAGTAGACAAATAGTTATCCCGATAACTGGATAAACCTAACAAACGTTCCGCATCAAAAATAATCGAGTCGATATCTTCAAGGGCTTTTTCCAACTCTTTGGAACTTTTATTTTTAATGTTCATATCCCTCGGTTTTAATTCCTCCCGCCAAATATCCCCTTGCTGTTTTCGTGTTCCACCTTGAGGAACCCCGCTTGAAGTTAGGGGTTGATCTCCCAACCGTTTTAAATCGTTCGCTTTAATTTGGTTTGCGGTACGATTCCCAATTGACAACTCATTTTCAAACCATTTGGTGGTTTTCCCGGAACGTTCCGTTTTCACTGGTTCCTCAGCTCCCGGTTTTGTAAACCGCTGATACCGATTAACCAGTTTATTAAAATCATTCCGGGAATATATTTTTTTCTTTAAATCTTCATAATCCGCTTTTAATATCGGTTTTGGAAGATAGTTTTCCGTATAATCCGGAAAATCATCGTATACCGGATTTTTTCGACGAATCCGGTATATTTTTGAGTTAAAATTATTTACTGTTCGTCGTAGGGTTTCTTCGTCAACTTCCCTCCAACGAATTTTACTTGGTTGTTTTGGCATATTTTATAACCCTCGTTAGTAACGATCATAAAACCTCGACTTTCAATTTTTCTATATAATACGAAATCTGCCAGTGCAGAAACGTCAACCGGAAAATTGAAACGTCGGGTGAGTGAATTGTTGATAGTCGTTCGATTTTCCTCCAGCCGTTCTATAAATTTTTCAAGGTGCAGACGGGAGGAAAACACATAAGTTATTCCGTCTACGGTGTGACGGAATTTCGATAAATCAAAATCGTAATATATGCCGTTCCGAGAAATCATATTTTTCACCTACCTATTAAAAAGGGATGGGCGATTTTGCCCACCCCTTTCTGTACTGAATTGGTGTTATTACATTGACACGTTCATTGTCAGCATTTTCCTGTCACCCTTGGTAATCTGCTTAACCTGTAACGGGATAGGCTTTTCCCACGTCGGCGCACCGAAAACCTGAATGACTTTCTTAAGTGCGGAGTAGATGCCAATGGATACCGCCTGATAGCTCTTTCCCTGATCGTCGATAATGACGATACGCGGGCACGGAGTAACAACCCCTGTTTCGGTATTTGTACACTGTACAACTTCAATATACAAATCCTTTGCGTTGATCGTCATGTTAATCATGTTGGAAATACGCTCATCGGGATTGTTCATCGCGTTAAACAGTCTTGCACGGTCTTCGTCGGTTTCCGCCACTACGGAAGTAAACTGTGTTTTTGCCGTGGTCATATCCGCGACGATGTCAAAACCTTCGTCGGAAAACTGATTGGTTACAACTGCCTGATTGGGATTGTATACCTGCATTTCGTTGTTATTCATTATTCTTCAATCTCCTTTTCTTCTGTCTGGTTTTCGGTTCTCTTTGCGAGCTTAAGGAAATCAGATACAGAGATTTCGTAAACAGCGGATTCAGAATTCATACCCATAATAGATACATTCTTTTCCTTTCCGTAAACCTCCCGTACTGCCTTAATTGCTTCATTGGTGTTCGGCTTGCCTACCACGGTGACGGGTTCAAGGTTTTCGACAACCGGGGAACCGTCTACCACATTCAGAGCAACCGCACGAATGGTAGTTGTTACAAGCGTTCTTGTGATGGTTTTTCTTACCATAGCTTTTTCCTTTCTTGTAATTTGGAATTGAATGGAATTGGAATTTTTTGAACACTGACGAAAGTATTTTTGACTGGAATTGTATTTTGTCAGATTAAGAGATAGTCAGTGCTCTTGTCTCGATCTGACGTTATTATTATATCATATCATTGCAGAAAATACAATAGTTTAATTGCAGAAAATGCAATGTTTACAGATTGTTCAAATTTACAATTTGTACATTTATCAATTTTGAAAATATGATATAATTATTATATCAAAATAATATCAAGAATTGGAGTTTTCGTAAATGGTTTATTTAGCAACTGGCGGGTTTATTCTGCTTGATTTGATTACCGGGATAATCAAATCCTTTGCACAGAAAAGCTATACTTCGACCATTATGAGACAGGGATTATTTCATAAATGCGGTTCAATCCTCTGTGTTCTGTTTGGAGTGTTGGTGGATTATGCACAGTCAATTGTCGACCTCGGTGTGAACATCCCTGTTACAATCAGCATTTGCGTTTATATTATTCTGATGGAATGTGGCTCTATCATCGAAAATGTTTGCGCGATCAACCCTCAGATTTTACCGGACAAAATCAAGGGGCTTTTTGAAAAACTGAAATGAAACCTACAGACTTTTGTGATTTAAGCGGGTGTAAAACTTGCCCGTTTCCATGTGAACAACACACGAAAGGAGAAGAAACCATGTTAAAAACGTACACGGTCAAAAAAGGCGACACCCTTTGGGATATCGCGGAGGATGAATTGGGGGACGGGTTCCGATACAAGGAAATTAAAGCGTTAAACGGCTTGAAAACCGATACCCTCCAAATCGGACAGGTTCTGAAACTTCCGAACCCCTCCGAAACTTCTTCGGAACGTTATGAACGTATCGGGAGACAGGTAGAAAAAGCACTTGTGGATATTTCTAATTTGAAATCCGTTAAAGAACTTGAAAAGATGTTGGAGGGGTAAACCGTGAGTGAAGCACTTTTAAATCACCCTCACGCCCGATATATTTGGGATTATTTCGTGAATGCTATCGGGAATGAATACGGAGTGGCCGCTTTAATGGGAAACTTGCAAGCGGAATCCGGATTGTACCCGGATAGAGTGCAGGGGGATATCCCGTATTCATCCTATTCCGTTGAATATACTGCAAAAGTCGATTCCGGTGAAATTTCGGAATACGATTTTGTACATAATGGCCCGAATGGTGGTGGGTACGGTCTCGCACAGTGGACGTACTACGCACGAAAACAAGCATTATATAACCACTATAAAGGCGGAAAACGTTCGTCGATTGGTGCTATTGACCTTGCTTGTGATTATCTGTATCTGGAATTGGAAAACGATTTTCCGGACGTTCTTTCCGTTTTGGAAAATGCAACGTCCATCCGAACGGCATCCGATGTTGTTTTACACGATTTTGAAAACCCCGCTGACCAAAGCGAAAACGTAGAACAACTTCGGGCAAGCATGGGAACGGAAATTTATAACACGTTTTCCGGGAGTGAACCCCTTCCTCCGGATGAACCGGACGAACCCGGCACTCCGGGCGCAAAAAACCGGAAATTATCAAAACTGCTTTTGTATGCAGTAGCATCCGATTTATTTTAATGTGAAATGTTTCACGTGAAACAAAAAAGAAAGGAAAGTCAACCATGCCGAGAAAAAGAGAAGAAGTCAAAAAAGATTTACAGGAACTTATTAAACTTGTTTCCCCTGAGAATCAAGCGCGAACAAGTGAACTGCTTACCGCGATCACGGAAGATGTGGACGGAGTTTATACCGATCTCGATAC
>JAGBVS010000121.1 GCA_017630195.1 Bacteroidales bacterium
AATATGAAAGCTTTAAAGTCGTTGATAATCATATTGTTTTTTCTTGCTCCAATGAGTGTTTTCTCTCAAACGGTGTCGGGAACTTTTTTCAATCTTCCTCAGCAGAAGGTGTATCTCAATGCTTATACTGGCTTGTATATGGAAGTCCTTGATTCTGTCATGATGTCACACGATAAGCGTGTAGATTTCAATACGCAATTGACAAAAGGCATGTATCAGATTGAGACTGAATATGGTTTCTCGTTCGACTTTCTTTATGAAAATGATGATGTCAAGTTTGTCTTAAAAGATATTAACAAATTGGAAGAAATAGAATTTATTGGCTCTCAGATAAATACTGATTGGTATAGATATTTGTCTTTTAAAGAACAGACAATGAACTCGCAGGATTTATTGAAGCCAATTCTTCGCTCTTACGATAAAAAATCTGAATTTTATCTTAATGCCAAAAATGAATATCAGAATTTGCAGGATTCTTTTTTGTCGTTTACAGACACTTTGTTAAAAAATAATAACTATGCTTCAACATTGATTCGCGTTGACAGATTCGCTCCTTTGAATCTTGAACTTGACTTTCAAAAACAACGCAACGAATTGATAGCCAATTTTTTTAATGATGTTGACTTTAATGATTTGTCGCTGATTCCTACAAATATATTAACAACAAAAATCATTGATTTCCTTTCAATACAACAAACATCCGGACAAACTCACGATCAGCAAATAATGGCAATTATTCTTGGAATAGATAATGTATTATTTCGTTCTTCTGTTAATTTTAATATGTATAAGTTTGTCTTTCAATATCTTATAGAGGGTTTTAATGAGCTTGGATATGAAGAAGTTGTTGATTTTATGACGAGAATTCCATACTTGGAAGAATTGAATTGCAATGAAAATCAATACAATGAATTGCAAAATATAGTTGAATTTAATTCAAGAGTCAAGATTGGAAGTCATGCTAAAAACATTTCAGGAAAAACTATTTTTGATGATGATTTTGATTTGTATGCTATTGATAATGAATATATAGTTGTTTATTTTTGGTCGTATTCTTGCGAACATTGCAGGGAAAATATCAGACAATTCAAATCTTTCCTTGAAGAAAATCCTGATGTTTCTTTAGTCGCTGTGACTGTGAAAGGTGATTTGAAGAAAATCAAGAATATTGTTAAGAAAAATAAACTTGACGGATATTTTTATCATGATGGCTTGGAGTGGAATAGCCCTCATGTGAATAATTATGCTGTTACAGCGACTCCAAGTTTTTATATTCTCGATAAAGATAAGAAAATAATTTTTAAACCATTTGATTTTGAAGAACTTGTAAAATTTATAAATATTATTAAGCAATGAAAAAAATACTATTCTCATTTGTTTTTTTAATGATTTCTCTTAATGTTTTTTCACAAAACAATGAAGAAAGATGGGTGGATTCGGTTTTTAATTCTTTAACATTAGAGCAGAAGGTTGGTCAACTTATGAATCTTAGGGCGAATCAGCCTAACAAAGATTTCGATTCAAAAATTGCTGAATATATCGACAAATATAATATTGGTGGCGTGACTTTTTTCCGCACTGACGCAGAATTGCTGTTGCAGCAAACCAACGAATGGCAGGCTATGGCGCAGACTCCTCTCATGATAGCCATTGATGGCGAATGGGGACTTGGAATGCGCATAAACGACGGAATATCATATCCTTATCAGATGACACTCGGAGCTATAACAAACGATTCTCTTATCTCTGAAATGGGACGTCAAATTGCAGAACAATGCGTGCGTCTTGGAATTAATGTCAATTTCGCTCCAGATATCGATGTCAATAATGAACCGAACAATCCTGTAATTGGATTCCGAAGCTTTGGAGAAGATCCTGATAACGTGGCCCGCAAAGGCGCTGCTTACGCTCTTGCACTCCAAAATAATGGCGTGCTTCCTTCCATGAAACATTTCCCTGGTCATGGCAACACAAAAACGGATTCTCATCATGCTTTGCCTGTCATTAAAAATTCTCTCGAGGAAATAGAAAAAATAGAACTTTATCCATTCCAATATTCTATAGAAAAAGGCGTTAAAGGTGCGATGGTCGGCCATCTTTATTTTCCAGCCCTCGAACCCGTTGTGAACAAGTCATCATCTCTTTCAAAAAATATTGTTACTGATTTGTTAAAAAATAAAATGAATTACGACGGTATCATCTTTACCGATGGTCTTGAAATGAAAGGAGCATATAACGGAATAGACCCGGATAGCGTTTGCTTACAGGCACTTATGGCTGGAAATGATATTATGCTTCTTCCTATAAATGTTGAAAAATCTATTAACATAATTATTGATGCTGCTAAAAATGATGCGCTCGTAAGAAATAGAGTAGAGGAGAGTTGTAAAAAAATATTAAGACATAAATATCAACTCGGTCTTCATGAATATCAAGCTCAGAACGTTGAAAGACTTAATAACGATTTAAATCAGAATAGATATTATATATTGAAGCAACGTCTTTATAATGAAGCTATTACAATGCTTGAAAATAAAAAGAATATTCTTCCGTTAAAGAAAAATTCTGATATTAAAGTAGCTGTCGTAACTTTCGGAAACGATAATTTCATATCGAATATATTGAATGAAAATGGCATTAAAAATACATCCATTCTTTTGAAAAACGATATTTCTGAAGAAGAAATAAAAAGAACAGCTAAACAGTTGAAATCTTATGATTATGTTGTCGTAAATATTAGAAACACATCAAGTTATCCTTCCAAAAAATACGGTATAACAACAAATATGGTTTCTTTTGTCAATAATTTGAATAAAAGTAATAAAGTGATTTTCAATTTGTTCGGAAATCCATACGCTTTAGATAAGTTTTCTTTTAATAAAAATGTGAAGTCGATAATTGTCGGATATGAAGATAATCAGATGGTTGCCAATGCTATAGCTGATGTTTTGATGGGGAAAATGTCTCCAAAAGGCAAGTTGCCAGTCTCGACAAAGAAATACAAATGCGGAGAAGGACTTGAATTTAACGCATTCCTTTCTCCTGAAACATTACCTATCTCGTTGATTGATAATAGATATACTCGTCAAATAGATTCTCTCATAATTGATGCGATGAATCAAAAGGCGTTTCCTGGTTGTCAAGTCATGGCTCTAAAAGACGGAAAAATAATATATGACAAAAATTATGGAAAATATACTTACGAAAGTGAGCAAGTGGTTCATTCTGAATCTATTTATGATATTGCCTCTTTGACAAAACTTTTCGCTTCAACATTCGCATTGATGAAACTTTATGATGAAGGAAAATTAGACTTAAATTCAACTCTTGGTGATTTCTTTCCTTTTCTAAATCAATCGGATAAAGGCGATATTAAGCTGATAGAATTTCTTACACATCAGTCGGGAATGACGCCGTGGATTCCAATCTATAAAATGACATGCAAGGATAATCTTCCAGATATGCAATATTTCAGAGAGTATATCGATGAAGAACATACAGTTCGTGTGGCACAAAACCTCTATATCTCTGAAGATTTTAAAAACGTGATTTACGACACAATCATGAAATCGGAGTTGAAAGAGAAGAAATATAAATACAGCGATTTAGGTTTTTATTTTGTTCCAGAAATTGTGGAATCTCTTACAAATCAATCGTTTGAGTCATATCTTGAAGATAATTTCTTTGAACCTTTAAATCTTAATCATATTTGCTTCAAGCCATTAAATAAGTTTGAAGTAAATGATATTGTTCCTACAGAATACGATAAATATTTTCGTAATCAATTGATTTTAGGTGATGTACATGATCAGACGGCGGCTTTGATGGGTGGAGTTTCTGGTCATGCCGGACTTTTTGCTAATGCGAGAGACTTAGCAGTGATGATGCAGCTTCTCCTTAATGATGGCTTTGCAAATGGCACGCAATTTATTTTGGAAGAGACGATAAATTATTTCACATCGGCGCCTTTCGCTGACAATGAAAATAGGAGAGGAATTGGTTTCGATAAGCCTGATTTAGATCCGGATGCAAAATATTATACACCGTCAAAACAATCGTCTTTGGAAAGCTACGGACATTCTGGATTTACAGGCACTTTTGCTTGGGCAGACCCTGCTAACAATCTGATTGTGATATTCTTGTCAAACAGAGTCTATCCGACATCAGATAATAATAAATTATCAAAGTTAAACCTCAGGACAGAAATACACGACTTGTTTTATAAGGCGGTAAATGATTAGGAATTAGGAATTCATGTTAAAAAACTACATTACTCCATTCCTTCATTACTCCATCACTTCATAGCTCAATTATCCGAAGGATTTACAGGAAATTTGTCCCAAAGGGTATATTTTTTACCTAATTTATTAACAAAAGAGCTCCACATTTTGCCTGGCATGGTGTGGAGTATTTCTTTTGTGCTGAACTTTCCTACGAGCCATGTGTTTGCCTCAAGTTCATTCTTCAATTGTCCGCCGTCCCAACCAGCGTATCCGACGTAGAATCTTACTTCGTGAGACTTTATTAAATCCATCTTAATCATGGCTTTAAGAGCATTAACGTTGCCACTCCAGTAAAGCCCGCTCGCAATTTTATGTGAGTCTGGAATCATTTCTCCAATGGTATGAATAAAGAAAAGACGGTCAGTTTCAACGGGGCCGCCGAGATAAACGTCAGCCTTGAAATCTGGAAATCCTCTGACAATGTCATTAAATGGAACATTGAGCCTTTTGTTGATGACGACACCAAGACTGCCTTCTTCGTTGTGGTCAATGATTAGTATGGCTGAGCGTCTGAAATAAAAATCGTTTAGAAACGGCTCTGAAAGCAAAACGTCGCCAATAGACACTTTCAATGTATTGCTCTGAATCTTAAATAGTTCCTCTTTGTTCATACTTGCCAAAATAAATTTAATTGTGCATTATGAATTATGCATTATGAATTATTGATTTTAACGCCATTTTTGTTAATTTTGTACATCAATTTTGATTTTAACATTATGGCAACATATTACGACCAAAATAAATATAATATCTTGCGAGAAGAATATAAATTTTTCCGTTTTCAAAGATACAATTATACTTTGGATAAAGGTAACTTGTCGGTAAAATTTTATTTCTCTCTTGATGATAAATTCTTCTTTACACCTTCTTTTGAAATTCCATCAAATAAGTTATATGACTGGGACAATCTGAACGACAGTCATTTAGATACTCTGATTTTTAATATCGGAATGATTGAACTTGTCAGTTATTGGAAATTAGCTTGTCCAAAGAAGGTTTATATTATGCCTTATGATTTGGATGAGAAGCAGATTTTGTGGTGGAAAAAATTGTATTTTAATGGATTAGGTGAATTTTTCTACCTTAATGGCATAAAGGAAAATGTTAATGATTTTATGGAAATCATACCTGAAGGAGAATTTTCTTGCGAAAAAATTAACATAGAACTTGAAGAAAAAACTTTGGTTCCAATTGGCGGAGGTAAAGATTCTGTTGTTACTATTGAATTATTGAAAAATAAAATGCCAATAATTCCTTTAATAATAAATCCTCGAGGAGCAACAAAAGAATGTGTCGAAACAGCTGGATTCTCTTTGGAACAAACAGCCGTAATTAAAAGGACTTTAGACCCTACAATGTTGAGAATGAATAACGAAGGCTTCTTGAACGGTCATACTCCTTTCTCTGCGTTGTTAGCTTTCTATACAATTTTAATTGGTTTCGCTGCAAATTCAAAATATATTGCGCTTTCAAACGAATCGAGCGCAAACGAACCTACAGTCCCCGACACAGAAGTGAATCATCAATATAGCAAGTCAATAGCTTTCGAAAATGACTTCAGAAGTTATGTCGATGAATATATAAGCTCTGAGATTCAATATTTTAGTTTCTTGAGACCATTGAATGAACTGCAAATAGCACGTTTTTTCTCGAAAAATAAAGACTATTACAAAGTGTTCAAAAGTTGCAATGTCGGAAGCAAAACGGATTCCTGGTGCGGAAAGTGTCCTAAATGTTTATTCACTTGGCTGATAATGTCTCCATTCATTCCTCAAAACGAACTTGCTGATATTTTTGGAAACAATTTGTTGGAAGACAATGATTTGATGCCGATTTTGAAACAGCTTTCAGGAGAGGTAGAAGTCAAACCATTTGAATGCGTTGGAACGGTGGAAGAGGTAAATGCTTGTTTGGAATATTGTAGAAAGGCAAAAGACGAAAGACAAAAGTCGTTAGTTCCGTCTGTTGAAAATTTGCTGAATCAATATGATGAGACGAATAATCTTCCAAAACATTTTGAAGCTATTTTGAAAAGTAATTTAAGAAATTCATAGAAAATGATAGATTCGATATTTAAAAGATTGAGAGGTAAGAAGATTCTCATCGCAGGCTTCGGACGTGAAGGTAAATCTACTTTGAATTTTTTGAGTAAATTTTTGCCTCATGCAGTGATTGGCATTGCGGATAAGAATGAATCTGCTTTGCAAGATCTTGATAATGATAGATATAATCTTTATTATGGAGAAAATTATCTCGATGCTTCATGCGATTATGATATTGTGATTAAAACGCCTGGAATTTCAGTCAAAGACATAAATATCGAATATTCAAAAATCAGTTCACAGACTGATTTGTTTTTGGAAGCTTTTCACAATCAGGTGATTGGTGTTACGGGGACTAAAGGAAAAAGTACGACATCTACATTGATATATCATCTTTTGAAAGAGTCAGGAAAAGATGTGATTCTGGCTGGAAATATCGGAATCCCTATTTTTGATTGTATTCAAAAAATAAATAAAGGAACCATAATAGTTTATGAACTTTCTGCGCACCAATTGCAGTTTATTAATAGGTCGCCTCATGTTGGCGTTTTGTTAAATGTCTATGAAGAACATCTCGATCATTTCGGCACTTTTGAAAAATATAAAGACGCTAAAATCAACGTCTTACGATATATGAATGACGATGATGTCGCTATTTTGAACAATAAGTTGTCTTTTACAGCTGATATGATGCAGACTCGTTATGTGACTTTCGAGAGCTACAATTTCGATGATTATAACTTAGATTGGAATGCGATGCCAATCCAAGGTGAACATAATAAATTGAATATCAAGGCTGCTCTATGCGCTTGCCATTCTTTCGGAATTTCTATTTCAGAATTGTTGCCTCATCTTAAAACATTCAAACCATTGGAACATCGTCAGGAATATGTTGGGACTTTTAAAGGCGTGAAATTCTATAATGATAGTATTTCAACCATTCCACAGGCAACGGTGGCAGCATTGCAGACAATAAAAAACGTTAATTTTCTTTTACTCGGCGGTTTCGACAGAGGAATAGATTACCAACCATTAATTGAGTTTTTGAAAGAAAATCCGTTGCGGTTTGTTTTATTGACGGGCGAAGCTGGAAATACAATGAAAAAACTTTTGCAAGCTGCTGATTATAAAGGAAATATCTTGGAATATGAAGATATGCAAAGCGCTTTTGATTTGATGAAAAAATACTCTAAAGAAGGCGATGTGTGTCTTCTTTCACCGGCAGCAGCCAGTTACGACAGATATAAAAACTTCGAAGAAAGAGGAAAAGTATTTAAAGAATTTGCAGAGAAATTTTAACAATATGAATATATTTTTCGGTGAGGCTGCTTTGTCTCAGGTTTCTATGATGACAAATAATTACGATAAGTTTTTTGTCTTGACAGATGAAAATATTTATGGTATTTATTCGTCTATGATAGCGTCGATGTTACCAGAAAAAGAAATTACCAAGATTGTTGTTCCTTGCGGAGAACAAAGTAAAAGCATTGAAAATGTTATGCTTATATGGAATAAACTCTTTGTTTCCAATGCTGGAAGAGATTCTCTCTTGATAAATTTAGGCGGAGGAACGATATCAGACCTCGGCGGTTTCGCGGCATCGACTTACAAAAGAGGAATCGATTTTGTCAATGTGCCAACGACATTGCTCGCAATGATAGACGCTTCCATAGGCGGAAAAAACGGAATAAATTATAAAAACTACAAAAACCAGATAGGTTTATTCTCGGAACCGAAAAGCATAATAATAAACACTCAATTCTTAAAAACTCTTAACGAAAGAGACATAAAATCGGGCGTTGCGGAAATGATGAAATATGCATTTGTCGCAGACTCTTCGTTTATTGATTTAGATTTAGATAATTATATGGAATACATTGAAAAAGCAGCGATGACAAAAGACGAAATCGTTAGTCTTGATATGAGAGAGTCGGGATTGCGTAAGATTTTGAATTTCGGTCATACCATCGGTCATGCGTTGGAGTCTTATTATGTCGATAAAGAGAATTATCTTACTCACGGAGAAGCCGTTGCACTTGGAATATATTCTTCGTTATATCTTTCGGTGAAATATTGCGGATTGGATGAGAATTGGCTTTTCTTTTATGAGATGTGGTTTAAAGGCAATCTCGACCTTTTGAATCTTGACGATTTCGACGTTGACAAGATAATGAAATATATCTCTCATGACAAGAAAAGCAAAGGGGGTAAACCTCGTTTTGTCCTCGTCGCAAAACCGGAAAAACCTGTCGTCGATGTTGAAGTCATGCCTTCCGATATAAAAGATTCTATTTTAATATTGAAAAATAAATTTTCTAAATAATGCTATTTTCACCATTAAATATTGAATTTAATTCTGAAATAAATTTGCCTCGAAGCAAAAGCGAAAGCAACAGAGCTTTGATGATAATGCATTATTATGGAATTCAGGAATTCAGGAATTCAGGAATTCAGGGGAGAGGTGTAGAGAATTCTATGAGTTTAATCTCAAACTCTGACGATACAATTCTTCTCCGCAAACATTTGTCTTTTGTCTTTAGTCATTTCACCGACAGCGAAGTCGTTGAGTTGGATTGCGCCAATGCGGGAACAGTCTTGCGTTTCTTGATGACGGCGGTGAGCATGACGAAAGGGACTTTCGTTTTGACCGGCAGCAAAAGGATGAAGCAGCGTCCGGTGAAACCATTGGTCGATGCGTTGAGAAGTCTCGGCGTTTCAATAGATTATCTTGAAAAAGACTCATATCCTCCGATTATGATAAAAGGCTGCGAAATAGCAGGCGGCAATCTCGAGATAAGCGTCGAGCAAAGCAGTCAGTTCGCTTCTTCGTTATTGCTCGCAGCGCCTCTCTGGAAAAACGGACTGTCGCTCACTCTCACAGGAAATCTCTCTTCTCTGCCTTATATCGATATGACTATCAATGTGATGAAACAGTGTGGCGTTGATGTTGAACGTAACGGCAGAAAGATAACCGTCAATCCTTCAAGATATAAATTCGATGATTTTAAAATAGAACCCGACTGGAGCGCAGCGGCATTCTGGTACGAGATTCTTGCCTTGTCAGATAAAACGCAGATGCTTTTTAAAGATTTGAAAATAGATTCCTTGCAGGCTGATGCCGTGACAAAAGATGTTTTTAAATCTTTAGGAATAGAAACGCTATCCGTGGATAAGGGAGTAATGATAAAGAAGACAGCTGATTGTAAAAAATATATAACTTTTGACTTTATCAATTCGCCAGATCTGTTTCCAGCTGTCATCGCTACATGTGCAGGATTGCAAGTCGATGCGGAATTCTCCGGACTGAAAAATCTTTCGATAAAAGAGTCGGACAGGAAAAAGGCGATGATGAATGAATTGTCGAAACTCGACATTGTTTTTGAAGAAGTTTCAGAAGATGTTTTGAGAATGAAATGTCCTGATATATTACCATGTTTTTCGAAAGATAATCCGATGATTTTCAATAATTATAAAGATCATCGTATTGCGATGGCGCTCGTGCCTCTTGCGATGAAGATAGGATTCGTCGAGATGGAAAATACTGAAGTCGTCTCAAAATCATATCCGGAGTTTTTTGAGGAATTATTTAGGAGTTAGGGATTAGAGGTGCAGAGGGATTAGAGGGAATAGAGGGAATAGAGGGAATAGAGGGATTAGAGGAATTAGAGGTGCAGAGGGATTAGAGGAGATTTTCACATCACTTCATCACTACATTACTAAAAAAGCACAAAAGCCAAAGTTCAAAAACATTCCTAACTAAAAAAACTTGTTGTCTTGTAGTCCTGTAGTCTTGTAGTCTTTTTTTTTCTATCTTTGCAGACAATCTAAAAATATTTTAACATAACATTATAAATTTTGCGAATATGACTATCGACCTTTTTATCTCCTGCGTGATGGATCAGTTTTATCCTGAGACAGCCAAGAATGTTATGAAGATTTTAGACGCTGCCGGAGTTAAGGTCGAGTATAATCCGGAACAGACTTGTTGCGGAAAGTTCGCTTTTACTAGTGGTTTCGTGGAAGAAGCCAAGGAGTTAGGGGAGAAGTTTCTTCGTGATTTCCCTAACGACAGACCTGTCGTAGGCGTGAGCGCTTCTTGTGTGGGTTACATCAAAACTCGTTATAAAGAGCTGTTTTACAACACAGCATCGCATTTAGAATATGGACGTCTTGTCCGTAATATATACGAGCTGACCGATTTCCTTGTCAATAAAATTAATTACTTGGACTTTGGCGTCGAATTTAATCATAAGGTCGTTTATCAAGACACATGCTGTTCGTTGCGCGAACTCGGACTAAAAGACGAAGGTCGTAAGTTGCTCTCTCATGTGAGAGGTCTCGAATTGCTTGAGATGAAACATCCTGAGATTTGCTGCGGATTCGGATCCGGATTCTTCTCCATTCAGCATGAAGCTATCTCTGTTGCAATGGCAGAGAGAAAAATTAAAGACGCTATGGAAACAGGCGCAGAATATATCGTCACAAACGACATCTCATGTCTCATGCAACTCGACAGCTGCATCAAAAAACAAAAGTTCGATATTCAGGTGCTTCATATAGCCGACGTCCTTGCACAGAGATTTTAGAATAATAAGGAATCTAGCTAAAAAAACTTGTAGTCTTGTAGTCTTGTTGACTTGTAGTCTTCATTTTGGGCGTTCCGGCTCCGCCGTCGGGCTTTCCGCTATATCTTTGCTCGCTCCGCTGTCGCTTCTCTCGCAAAGGATGCCGCTCCAATCCCTAACGCGGAGGAAACTGTTAAATCCTGAATTTCTCTTATATTTTAAGATGCTGACAAAAAAAAGAGCCCCTAAGAGCTCTTTATTCTAAATTATGCATTATGCATTAAGCATTATGAATTATTTAAGTCCGTGTTTCTTCAAGAATGGCTCGTTGCTTGGCTCTTGTCCGCGGAACTTCTTGTATTGTACCATACCTTCGTCGTTGCCGCATTCTTGCAAGCAGTGTTGTCTGAACTTAGCAGCTAACTCTGGGTTGAACAAGTCGCCTGATTCTTTGAAGTAGTTGAAAGCGTCTGAATCCAATACTGCTGCCCAGTAATATACATAGTAACCTGCTGAGTAACCGCCGGCGAAGATGTGTGAGTAATATGTGCTTCTGTAGCGTGGATAGATTTCGTTAATCAAACCTATTTCGTCCATTTTTGCTTTTTCAAAAGCTGCTACGTCGAAGTTGTCGTCTATTTCTTTCAACTTGTGATATTCCATGTCTAAGATTGCTGCTCCCAAGAATTCTGTTGTTACGAAACCTTGGTTGAACAATCCGCTGTTTTCCAATTTGTTGATGATTGTTTCAGGAATGACTTCACCAGTTTGCCAGTGTTTTGCGTACATTCTCAATACTTCAGGGTCGCCGGCCCAGTTTTCCATCACTTGTGAAGGAAGCTCTACATAGTCGCGAGGAACGTTGCCGCATGTTCTGCTGTATTTGCCGTCTGAGAACAAAGCGTGCAAGCCGTGACCGAATTCATGCCATAATGTTTCTGTCTCGTCCCAGCTGAGGAGGGCAGGAGCGTCGCCTGTTGGAGGGGTGAAGTTCAATACCAATGAAACGAGAGGAGAGATTTTGTTTCCATTGATGTCGTAACCTGCTTCGCGGAAGCTTGTGCACCATGCGCCGCCGCTCTTGCTGTCGCGTGGGAAATAGTCTAAGTATAAAATGCCGATGTATGAACCGTCTTGTTCCTTAACTTCCCATGTCTCAACGCCGTCGAAATATACTGGAAGGTCGTTGCGTTGTTCGAATGTGATGCCGTATAATTTGTTAGCAACCATGAACATGCCGTCGCGTACGTTGTTCAATGAGAGATAAGGCTTCAATTCGTTTTCATCGAAGTCGTATTTTTCTTTGCGTAATTTTTCTGAATAATACCACCAATCCCATGATTCTAAGTCCATGCCTGCTATCTTTTCCATTTCTTTGAGTTCTTTCTTAGCGACTTTCAAAGCTGGTTCGAATAAGTCGGCGAGGAATGTGTCAACAGTTGGGACGTTCTTTGCCATATTGTTTTCCAATACGTATGAAGCGTAGTCTTCGTAACCGAGAAGTTGAGCTTTTTGGATACGCAATTTTGTCATCTCAGCGATTAAGGCTTTGTTGTCGTTAGCGTTGTCGTTGTTGCCACGCATTACATAACCCATGTAAATCTTTTCGCGGAGGTCGCGGTTGTCAGCATATTGAAGGAAAGGAATGAGGCTTGGTTTTGATAATGTGAAGACCCATTTGCCTTCCATGCCGTCTTTCTTAGCTTGTTCAGCTGCTGCGTCGATGCTTGATTGTGGGAGACCGCTTAAATCTTTTTCGTTGTCAACGACGAGTTTGAAGTTAGCATTTTCAGCGAGGAGGTTGTTGCCGAATTGAAGGCTTAACAATGACAATCTTTCGTTGATGCCTTTTAATGTTTCTTTGTCAGCTTCGTTCAAGCCAGCGCCGCTGCGGATGAAGTCGCTGTAGTATTTTTCAACGACGCGGATTTGTTGGTCGTCTAAGTTCATGTTGTGACGGTTGTCATAAACATATTTTACCTTTTCGAAGAGAAGAGGGTTCATTGAAATTTCGTCGCCGTGAGCCGACATCTTAGGCATAATCTCAGCTGCGATGTTTTGCATCTCGTCGTTCGACATACATTCCATGAGGTTGAAGAACACGCCGCCTACTTTGTCTAAAAGCTCGCCTGATTTGTCGTATGCCAAAATTGTGTTTTGGAAATCAGGAGTCGCTCTGTTCTTTACGATGACGTCAATCTCTGCCTTTTGTTGTTTCATGCCTTCTTCAAAAGCAGGCAGATAATGTTCTGATTGAATCTTGTCGAAAGCTGGTACTTCGTAAGGAGTGCCGTAGTCAGACAAGAAAGGGTTTTCTGTTGCGACAGGCTTGCTGTTGTTAGTACAAGAAGCCAATGTCATGATGCTTAAAGCAATCACACTTAAAAATTTTCTGTTCATATTAATAATGTGTTAAGTTTTCAAATGATGTGCAAAGTTAATGATAATATTTATATCTCGTCTAAACTGTTTTTATTTGTAATGAAATCTTTTAATCCCATAGTTATAATTCCATTTGAGTCTTTTCTTGTTAAAATGTCTTCTTTTACAATAACGATTTTGCGGAAAGAGTCATATACATTGTTTAATGAACGTTTTTCTTGTTGCTCTTTTTCAATGCTTGGTAATGCGAATGAAGATTGTATATAAATACGTTCTGCGCCTTTGTTGCATACAAAGTCTATTTCTGTTTGTTTACGAATGTATTTGCCATTATTTTGACGTTCATTGATTTCGACGATACCAATGTCAATGGAAAAACCTCTATCTTTAAGTTCATTATATATTGCATTTTCCATTAAATGTGTTTCTTCAAATTGACGAAAATTTAATCTTGCATTTCTTAATCCTAAATCTGTGAAATAATATTTTTGCTGTGTGGAAATGTATTTGCGGCCTTTTACATCATATCGCTCAACTTTTTCTATCATAAAAGCGTCTTCTAGACATTCTATATAGTGACTGATTGTATTAACGGATATTGATAGATTAATTTCGCTTTTGTATGTGTTTTCAAGTTTGCGTAAATTTGTGAGAGACCCAATTCCTGATGATATGATATTTAATAGTTGTTCAAATGCATATTCTCCTTGAATGTGGTTTCTTTCTAATATGTCTTTTAGATATACTTCTGTAAATAATTTTTTTAGATATTCGTCTTTTTCTTCATGGTTGTTTAGTAATACGCAATATGGTAGACCTCCGTAAGTTGTGTATTCGTTCCATGCTTTTTCGAATGATGTGTCTTGCCTTATTTGATAAAATTCATTAAATGATAGAGGACGTAGATATAATTCATCGCCTCGACCACGGAATTCTGTGATAATATCTTTTGATAGAAATTTGGAGTTGGAGCCAGTTACATAAGTGTCTAAGTTGTCAATTAATAAACAGGAATTTAAAACATCTTCAAATTCGAGCATTAATTGAATTTCATCTATTAATAAATAGTATTGATTATTGTCTTTGATTTTGCTAATTATGTATTTAAGACAATTGTCAGGGTTTCTTAAATCTTTGTTCAAACGATTCTCTAACTGTATTTCTATTATGTGTGATTGTTTTACGCCAGATTCTATTAAATGCTTTTTGAATAGATTGAATAGCAAATATGATTTGCCACACCTTCTGATTCCTGTTATAATCTTTATTCGGTTGTTGTGTTTATGAGCAATAAGTCGGTCAATGTATTTTTGGCGAGATATATTCATTGTTTTTTTGATTTAATGGTTAAATGTATAGTGAACAAAAATGCAATATTTGCAATAAAGTTCATTGCAAATATAATAAAATGATACGAGATAATAATAGTTCATGTTAAGTTTTTATCAACAATATTTCCTAAACTTATGTCTGTCGTTGATTGTAAAAATCATTTCATGCTATGTCATGTAATTTTTATTGAAAAATATTAATTATTTTCTTGACAAATAAGAATTTTATACTATCTTTGTGATATTAAAATGATATTAAAATAAAGTTTAACAAATCTTAAAAAATTAAAGTTATGGAGACAAAAGAAAAAGAATTTAAAGGCTTAGTTATCAATGGTTTTGTTGCATTGATATTATTCTTGGCATTGACAGGAATTAGCGGTTATGCTTTGGGGCATTTCATCCAGATTGATAATACAAGAGGCATAGTTGTAAGCATTATCGCTGCATTAGTTTTTTTTGTATGTCTTTTTGGTTTGAGAATGCAGGAACCTAATGAAGCGATGGCGATGTTATTCTTCGGCAAATACCAAGGTACTTTCAAGAAAACTGGCTTCTATTGGGTTAATTTTCTTCTTACTTCAAAGAGAGTTTCTCTTCGTGCTCGTAATCTTAATGTCGATCCTATTAAGGTTAACGACAAGACCGGAAATCCTATCTTGATTGGTCAGATTTTGGTTTGGAAACTTAAAGATACTTACAAGGCAATGTTTGAAATAGATTCTCAGACTATGGCTGGCGTTACTAATGGTCAGGTTAGTGTTATGGGAAGAATGAAGGCTTTTGAGAGCTTCGTTCGCGTACAAAGTGACGCTGCCTTGAGAGAAGTCGCTGGCATGTTCGCTTACGACGATAACGACGATACTAAAAATAACGAGTTGACATTGCGTTCTGGCGGTGCTGAAATCAACGATATTTTGTTAAAGAAACTTAACGACAGATTGGAAATGTCGGGTTTGGAAGTCGTGGAAGCAAGAATCAATTACTTGGCTTATTCTCCTGAAATCGCTGCTGTTATGTTGCGTCGTCAACAAGCTGCGGCTATCATTTCCGCTCGTGAGAAAATCGTGGAAGGTGCTGTCACAATGGTGAAGATGGCTCTCGACAAACTCAGCGAAGAGGAAATCGTCGAACTTGATAACGAAAAGAAAGCTGCTATGGTAAGCAACCTCCTCGTAGTGCTCTGCGCCGACGAATCAGCACAGCCTGTAGTTAACACAGGAACGCTTTATCAATAAAGACAACAAGTAGAGACGTATCAATGACACAATAAAAATTAACAATATGTCATTGCTGCGTCTCGAAATATAAATCAAAAAACGTATCAATGATACAATATGTCATTGCTGCGTCTCTCGAAAAAATTAACATTTAAAATCAATATCATTATGACAACAACATATATAGTCTTAGGCATTGTGGCTTTATTTGTTGCCATGGCCTTTATAAAAGAAAAAATCTTCGTCTGTGAAGATGGAATAAAAATCAAGGATTTGCTGTATCCATTGACAATTCCTAACGATACTATCGTATCGATAAATATGGTCGATAGACTTCCGCTTTTGATACATCGTACCAATGGAGCTGGATTGGGATCTATTCAAAAAGGTTATTTCACTGTAAAGAATTCTTCTATAGGACATTCTGAAAATGCGACATTGTATATTAGAAATAGAAATGCAAGTGCGATAGAGATTAGGACTGTAAAAGGTTTGGTTTATATAAATCTTAAAAATGACGAAATGACACAGGAGCTCTTCAATGAGATAAAAAGCACTGTTAAGATTCTTAATGATAATGAGCTGAATCTTGACGCTAAACGTCCAAGAACTTACAGAAGCGTTATCGTTATTGTGGCTCTTGTCGCAATTTGCTTGCTCCTGCGCTTTTTATGAATTATAGCAATGAGGTCGTTGTCAGTGACGATATGATTGAAATAAAAGGTGAATATGCTATGGATATTCCAGTTTCTGAAATTGATACGGTTTTACTCGTTGAGCAGCTTCCTTCTATCAAGTTAAGAACCAACGGCATTTCTACTGCTAAAGTAAATATCGGTAATTTCAAGATGAGCGACGGTAACAAATGCCGACTTTATATCAATAAGGATGTTGATGCTTTTGTAGAAATTAGACTCGTTGCTCAAGGCTCACAGCTTCAATCCTTAATTTTCATAAACAGAAAAACTGTTGAAGAGACTAAAGCGTTATATGAGGAAATTTTTAATTTAATTAGGAATTAGGAGTTAGGAATTAAAATATAATTTATAAATTGGACATAGATAAAAACAGTTGACTGTTGACCGTTGATTTGAAATAATATGAAAAAAGCAATCAAATATTCAATAATACTTTGTGTGGTAAGCTGGGTTTACGCTGCCATCATGATTTTCGGATTGGATGTTAAAAATCCTTCAGATAACCCAATGAAATATACGATTTATGCATCTTTGTATATGCTTCTGCCTTTGATGACGGCGGTGGTGTTGCAAATGATTAACAAAGAAAAACTGACATCTACAGGATTGTTGCGATTTAAAATAAGATGGTCTTGGCTCGTGGCATGGATGCTTCCAATTGTCATAGTTCTGTTAACAATCTTTGTTAATACTCTTTTGCCGGGATGTGAGTTCAACACGGATTTGTCGGCTATGGTTCCTGCTGATTCTGTTCCGGAAGACCAAAAAGAAATGGTTAGTATGTTGATGACTCCTGCTTTTTTGATTGTCATAACGGTGATAAGCGGACTTTTCGCTGGTGCTACTATCAATGCTCTTTTTGCTTTCGGCGAAGAATACGGATGGCGTAATTATCTTATCACTGCTTTGAGAGACAAGAAGTTCGCATGTGCTTCAATATTCATCGGAATCGTCTGGGGATTGTGGCATTTCCCATTGATTTTGCTTGGTCATAATTATCCTCAACATTCTGAGGTCGGAGTCTTTATGATGGTGATATTCTGTGTGCTTGCATCTTTCGTGGAAGTGTATTTCGTTCTTAAAGCGAAGTCTGTCTTTCCAGCTGCTATATTTCACGGAACCATAAACGCTGTTGCCGGATTGAACGTGCTTTTGATAAAAGGCGGCAACGACTTGATAAATGGCGCGTCAGGCTTGTCTGGTTTCATCGTGATGGCTATTGTCATCGCTATTATTTATGTCTTCGACAGATATGTTTTGAAAGACAATATCTTTTCTAAAACGATAGGGGAGGTGTTAGATAATGTCGAAAGATAAGGAAAACGCTACCAAGAACTTCGCCCTGCGACTCGATGCCAAGACTATGGAAGCCGTCGAGAAATGGGCTGCCGACGAGTTCCGTTCTGTCAACGGACAGATACAATGGATTATAAACGAGGCGTTGAAGAAGAACAAACGACTTTAATAATTGAAAGTTGAAAACTGAAAATGGAGAATTAATTTTCAACTTTCAACTTTCAATTTTCAACTTTAAAACAGCACCATCGTGTGATTCTCGCCGTCGAAGTAGAATGCCATGACGTGTGTCTTCCCGTTAATTCTACACAAGCCGCTAATTTCTAACTGATAGGAATTGTAAACGCTTGGAATGAGCAATGTTTTCTTCAGCTTGCCTTTCTTGTCATATACTTTCTTGAAATAGCATCCGTCTTCCAAAGATAATGTATAAAGATTCTTTGAATCTATTTCCACATCCAAGACATAATTCTTGAAGTCGTCCTGGAACTGTAGAAAATATTCTTCTGTTCCTATCAGGCTGCTGTCAATTTCGAAATCGCTTAACGAAACGTCAAATACTTTTGTTTTATAGAGAGGTTCTTTCAGATTCTCATAGTCATAAACCAAGACCTCGCCCGAGTTGCCATCCGACACAGCGATAATATTTCCAAATGTCGATATTCTCGGATATACGTATGTCCAACCTACATTCAAATCCATATTGATTTGTCCGAGCTTGCCGATACCTCCGACAACAGCGTTTTCTTTCTCATCATATATTGTGAACAAACGGGTGTCGTCATACGTTTTTTTCTCGAAAGTCATTCTTGAAGGTTCATAATCCTTTAATGTTATGAAGAAATACTTTTCTAATTCGGATGAATAATGAAAATTCTCATGGGAAATGAATTGAGTAAGATCGTTGTTAAATTCCAAAGGCATTAATTTTCTATCTTTATCATCATTCAAATTTTGAGAAATGATAGCTGCTTTGTTGTAATATGCAATTGAACGTTTTGATTCATCCTCATAAAATAAATTAGGAAGTGAAACTGAAAACAATATGGTTTCTGTGTCTTTCATCGTGGAAGTAAGACACATGGCAATGATATAACCTCTTTTTAAATCTTCTATATAGTATTTTTCGTCAATATCATTGGATATATATGCAGTTTCTTCTGTTTCATTTGGTTTGTATTTTCCTGTAAAACTCATGTTTTCATATTTCTCATCAAAAGAATAAAGATAAATTGCATTATCCAATTCGTCGGCAAATGATAAATATCCATTACTGATGTCCTGAAAATCAACATTTGAAATAAATGTATCTTCATCTAATGGAATAATAATTTTTCTGAATACTTCAGCCTTTCTGAAAGATTCGTTTTCGCACTCAGATGTTGAATGGTTAAAATTTATTTTCTCACTCCAAACCTCACTGTAGAAAGGCATAGGCTCGGTGTGATTTACGAAAGCATTGATGAAATCTGGACTTATTTTATTCCAATCACCACCTGTGAGAAGACGACCTGATTTTCGGTCAATTTTCATTAGAAGAGGAACACGAGGATCTTCAGTGCTGAATGCTAAAAAAGATTTATATGATTTATCGGTATCGTAAATTACATCTTCAAAGAAGAACTTGTTTTCTACGTATTTTTTTGCTGCGTCTTTATTTTGAAAAGAGGCTATCAGAACCATTGAATTATTAGGGTTTTTACAATAAAGCATTTCTTGGACAATTGGCATTATGCCATCCATGCGAGGAGCAAACATTAAAGGGCAAAGAAAAACATACAATGTGTCGTTTGGATTTGAAATTTCAGAGAAGTAATCTCTCAATAAATCTTCAGTTCCTTCTATTTGTGCTATTTTATGATATCCTTCATTAGCAATCTTGTTCAAATCCATTTGGGCGGATAATTTTAATGATAAGATCAAAATCAAAAAAGTGATAATAATATTTCTGTTCATGATATGATAGTTTTAGCTAATAGGTGTTAATAATTAATGCTTTTTTCTTTCTTTAGTTCTGCCTCCTACTTTCGCTTCGGAGGCGTTCTCAAATGAATTTGTTTTGCGTTTCCATAGCTTTGTAATTTTTTGACAAAAATAAGACAATGAAAACGCATTTGTCAATAGAGATACAAGTTTTTGTAAGATGTGGAAAATGTAAGGTGTTGTAAAATAGTTGGTTCTGATTTTTGAAGTACAAGTTTTATTTGAGGGTTTATGATATTTTAATAATCAATTCTCTTATGGCATAGAGTAATGGTTCTAAATCATATTTTATAATATTGAATATTTCTTCTGCATCAATGTCGAAATAATGATGTGCGATAATATCCCTTACTCCCATGATGTCGTTCCATGGTATGGATTTATCTTTTGACAATATCTGTTTATTCGTTACTTTATCGAAACCTTTTAGACTTTCACCTATAGCAATTAATAGCATACAGGTGGCATCTAATTTTTCCATTCCGAAAGAGGAGGTGATAAAATCGTTAACGTGATTTATGTCTTTGGTTCGTTCTTGTATTTTTTCAATTGCCTTTTCAATTTGTTTTAGAATATTGACAGCTAATTCATTATGTGAAGATTTCAATTCCATCCCTTTCAATCTCTTTCCTTAAAGTTTCATTCATGTTTTTGTGTTCTCTTACAACGTCAACATTACAAGCAAGAAGTTCTTCTAAAAAATGTTTCAGACGAATACGAAGTAACATGTTGGGTTTCATGACAACACATACGTCAATATCGCTGGTCTCAGTTTGTTCTTCTCTTGCAACGGAACCAAATAATCGCATTGAACTGACACCGAATTGCAACTTTATAACATCTGAGAATGCCTTTATTGTTGATATGTATTCGCTTCTTGATTTCATGTCAAAATTATAACAATACAAAAATAAAAAAGTTTTGATATATACACAAAATTTTCAGTTTTCAGTTTTCAATTTCTCTTCAATGCTGTCTTTTTCCTCGATGTTGAGTTTCTTCCTTATGGATGTTCTCGCCTTGTTGATAGTGTTGATGCTTTTTCCGAGAATGTCGGCGGTCTCCTGCGAACTGAACGGAGTCAATGCCATGATGCCGACTTTATACTCGGTGTCGGAAAGAACAGGATATTTTTGTCGTATCGCTTCGGCAAGTCCCGGATGTTCTTCTTCAAAAATCTTCATGACGGCGTCGAAAGCGGTTTCGCTATTGTCGTATATCTTTCCCTTTATCATCTTGTAATGCGATTCCGTTTTGTTTTTGTCCATCAATGTCATGCTATAGACAAGCATGTATTTCCATTCTAAGTTTCTTTTGTAGTCGCCTTTTATTTCGTTGAGACGGAGAATCTCATTCTCGAATTTCAGAATCTCGTCTTTCATTCTCAACTCTTCTTTTCTTCTTCGTAAGTTTCTGTTTGCCAATATCAATAAAATCGCACCTGCTGTCAATAGCAAGAAAAGCAGGATTGTAAGCGTTCTCTGTTTTTTTAACAGTTCGAGATTATAATCGTTTTCTATCTTTTCGTAATCGTACTTCTTTTGTATTTCCAAAACGTTCTGTTGCAGACGTTCTTTTAACAATTCCATATCCATCTCGGCGAAGGTTCTGTAATAATGGAAAGCAGAGTCTATATTGTTTTCCGTCATGGCTTTGTTATAAAGGAAATAATTTATCGCTACTTTAAGTGTTTTGTCGTCAATGCTGTTGAGTTCTTGTTTTAGTATGTTTTCGTAATATGATGAAGAGTCATTAACTTTCATATCTAAAAAGATATAAGCTAAATTCAGATGATAGCGAGGAATTTCTTTTTCTTCGTTATTGTATTTCAAAGAAAGTCTTATGTAATTCAAAGCCTCGTAATAATTGCCGATTTCGTTATATAGAGCTCCGATGTTTTGATAAGCGACCGACATCACGTTGGTGTCGGCAGACTGTTCAGCATGATATACGGCGTCTTTGAAATATTGAATAGATTTGTCGATGCTGTCGATTATGAAATAAGCACGTCCGATACCAGCGTTGGTGTAAGAAAGCATCGTGGGATTGTGTTTTGTTGTAGCCGCCGATTGATTCAGCATCTCTATTGCTTCATCGAATGAATATTGTTCTAAGAGAAGCATTCCCATATATTGTTGAGTGAGACCGAGTAGGGTGGTGTCGCCTTCAGATTTTGCGGCATCGAGAGCCTGTTTGTATGTTGACATGGCGAGGTCGCTCTCGGCGTTTTTTTCATATTCACAAGCCAAATCAAAAAGTTCTTTAGCTGAATGAATCTTATTGCAGCTAAAAAACAATAAATTTGATAATATTAATATGAGAAAAACTCTCTTCATTAAAACCATCATTCGTTCATAATTTAAAAGACGCTTCAATGTGTGTCTATTTTTGGAAACATTGAAACGTCTCTACCGATTAAATCTCAATCCATTCCCAGTCGGCTTCAAGGATGTTTCTTCGAGAACTGCATTTGTCGTCTTTGCAGATGAGGCTGAAGTCTTTTTTATAGAAAGTGATTCGGTAGGTTCCGGAGCCTTTGCATTCACCGTCGTCGTTGGTGAATACTATCATATTATTCTCGATAGTGTAATTCCCCGTTATTGGTTTTGATGCGTCAACGCCGAAGAAATCGATGCGATAGCCGTAGTCGTCCATTGTGAGAGAAGCGCCTTGTTCTGAGCTCAGCCAGCTGCCTGATAAAGTCTTTGTCTCTGACTTTTGACTTTGTTCTTTTGGCTCTTGTTTTTTAACTTCGGTTTCTTTTATGACGTTTTCTTTTTTAGGTTCCTCTTTCTTTTGTTTGGCTTCTGCTTTTTTGACGTCATTTGCTTCTGAGACCTCTTTTTTAGGCTCGACTTTGTTTTCCTTTTTGACTTCAGTTTTTTGTACTTTATTATCTTGTTTTATAGAGATTTCTTTTTTTATGACATCTTGTTTATCGCCATCGTTGTTGTTGAAATTGCCTGAAATTAAAAATATTGCACTTGCAAAGATTGCCAATAATAATAATGTCAGCATTATCTTTGAGAATGCGTTTAATGAGCTGTTATTAGAACTTTTTTTTCTTGTTTTTGCACCCTTTTTAGGTTTGCTTGTTTTCTTTCCTTTTTTCGCCGTTGCCATACTAATTTATTTTGCTGCAAGTTTAAGAAAAAATCTTCAAACAATCGATAAATTAATTAACTTTGCAACCAAAATAATCAAGCATGCAAGAAACAATATTAATTTTAGATTTCGGCTCACAGGTAACACAGCTTATCGGACGTCGTCTTCGCGAGATGAATGTCTATTGTGAGATATATCCTTATAATAAAATACCGGAGTTGACACCGAATATTAAAGGTGTTATCTTGAGCGGTAGTCCTTTCTCAGTCCGTGACGAGAAAGCTCCTTACGTAGATTTGTCTAACATCAAAGGTAAGATGCCTCTTTTAGGTATATGCTATGGTTCACAGTTCATGGCTTATCACTTCGGCGGTGATGTCAATGGCTCAATAGCAAGAGAATACGGTCGCGCATCTCTCACAGTCGTTGATGAATCATGTCCTTTGTTTGAAGGCGTAAGCAAGGTTAATCAAGTATGGATGTCACACGGTGACACTATCGCAGCATTGCCAACAAACGCTCGCGTCATAGCAAGTACAGAAGATGTCGTTAACGCTGCTTATAGAATTGACGGTGAAGAAACATACGCTGTACAATTCCACCCGGAAGTGTCGCACTCTTTGGAAGGCGCTAAAATGATCGAAAACTTCGCTAAGAAGATTTGCGGATGCAAAGGCGACTGGACTCCAAGTTCTTTCGTTGACAATATCGTTGACGAACTCAAAGAAAAACTCGGCGACGACAAAGTTATCTTAGGCCTCTCTGGCGGCGTAGATAGCACAGTGGCTGCAGTTTTGTTAAACAAGGCAATCGGTTCTAACTTGCATTGTATCTTCGTTGACAATGGTCTCCTCAGAAAGAATGAATTTGAAGATGTTCTCGAATCATATAAAGACTTAGGTCTTAACGTTGTCGGTGTTAACGCAGGCGAACTCTTCTTGAGCAAACTCAAAGATGTCACAGATCCTGAGTTGAAACGTAAGGCTATAGGTGCAACATTCATCGAAGTATTCGAAGCAGAAGCTAAGAAAATTGAAGGAGCAAACTGGCTCGCACAAGGTACAATCTACCCTGACGTTATCGAGAGCGCAGGCATCGAAGGCGCAACATGTAAAATCAAATCACACCACAACGTTGGCGGCCTCCCAGAAAAGATGAACCTCAAAATCGTTGAACCATTACGCGCATTGTTCAAAGACGAAGTACGTCGTGTTGGTCGCGCCTTGGGTATCAAGAAAGAACTCATCGGACGTCATCCTTTCCCAGGACCAAGCTTGGCAATCCGCCTCTTGGGCGCCGTCACAGAAGATAAATTACGTATCCTCCGCGATGCTGACGAAGTTTATATCTCTTCATTGAGAAACTGGAAATGTGAGTTGCCTCACGCTTCATTCCCTAATGAAATGGCTGACAATCTTTACGACAGCATCTGGCAAGCCGGAGCTATCCTCCTTCCTTGCAAGAGCGTCGGCGTTATGGGCGACGAACGTAGCTATGAATATACAATAGCATTGCGCGCTGTCATCTCTACAGACGGTATGTCAGCCGACTGGGTACATCTTCCATACGAATTCCTTGCAAAAGTATCTAACGACATCATCAATAAAGTCAAAGGCGTCAACAGAGTATGTTACGACATCAGCTCTAAGCCACCAGCGACAATTGAATGGGAATAATAAATGCATAATTCTTAATGCATAATTCTTAATTAAAAAAAGACGTGTCAACGTGACATGCAATAAAAACACGTTGATGCGTCTTGATGTTTTGAAACAGATAATAAAATTATTATAAATTAAAAAATCATTTAGAGAAAATTATGAAAACAATGAATTGGAAGAAGGAAGCTCTCGCTTATTTCTATCTCATTTTTGGTAGTTTGTTGTTCGCTATCGGCGACATCTTATTCGTTAACCCTTACATCTTGGCTCCTGGCGGAACTTACGGTCTGTCAAATGTGTTGAACACAGTATGGCCTTGGAAAGTCTCTCTCTATGCTATCTGCATGGATATTCCTTTGTTGATTATCGGTACTTTGATTCTCGGACCTAAATTCGGTCTCAAAACCATCATCTCAACATTCTTGATTTTCGGTTTCACTTACCTCATCGAAACATTCATCGGCTATAACCCAATTATCCACAACGGTTTATTCGAAAATGTCGCTAATCCAAATCCAGAATGGTTACTCGTTCCTCATAGCGAAGCAACTTACTTCATCCCTGATTACTTCCTCAATACTTTGGTCGCTGGTGGTATCTACGGTTTGGCTATCGGTCTCATCTTCAAGTCTGGCGCAACATCAGGCGGTAGCGACATCATCTCAATGATTCTCCACAAATATACCAAGATCTCTCTCGGTACATTGGTTATGATCGTTGACTCAATCATCACACTCACAACATTAATCGCTGAACCACAATTACGTCTTCCAGTATATTCAATCTTGGTTATCTTCATCGAAGGTAAAATCATCGACCTCGTCGTTGACGGATTCAATAGCTACAAAACTGCTTTCATCGTTACAGACAAAGCAGAACAAGTACGTGATGTTATCATCAAAGACATCAACCGCGGCGGTACATGCTTCTTCGGTAAAGGTTTATATAAAGGTGTTGACCGTAAGATGATTTACGTTACATTAACACGTCCTGAACTCGTTAAGTTGCAATCAGCATTGAAAGACATCGACCCAGATGCTTTCTTGAACGTTGTTTCAAGTACAGAAATCATGGGTAAAGGTTTCAAACCACTCGCTGATTGATATATAATGGCGAAAGCCTAATGATTAATGAGGAGCTGCTGTGAAAAGTAGCTCCTTTTTTTATTAATTAAAGATATGGCTTTGTCTTATACTATAAACTTTTTGTCTCGTAGTCTTGTAGTCTTTTAGTCTTTTTTATTATCTTTGTCAAAAAATGTTCTGATTATAATTTAAATGATAATGAAAGCTTTTAGAATAATTTTATCCTTATTGATTGTTGGTTTCGCTACTTTGATTTTCGCTCCGGAAATAAAGGCTCAGCAAAATACAAAATCTCAAATAATTACCGAATATAACGGAAAGCAATATTATATTCACACTGTATATAAAAAACAGACTTTGAAGGATATTGCCGATATTTATAATGTGAGTATAACTGAGATTCTTTTTGAAAATAAAGAACTGAAAAATAATCCAAAACAAGGAACAATAATCAGAATACCTTATCATGAAGCGATTGTAGAAGAACCGACAGAAATACAAGAAGAAGCCTTGATGGAAAATGATACCGTTTCTTTTGCCCCTTCTTTTGTTCCTAAGTCATACGACTCGGAACGTCTGTATAAGGTGGCGTTGTTGATGCCTCTTTATTTAGAACAGGTGGATGAAAAATTCCTTCAGGAAGAAGTCTCTAACAAACAACTGCTCGCAAAACCATTCTCATATCTTCATTTCTATGAAGGATTTATGATAGCCGTCGATTCGATGGTGAGCAAACAAAATATGAAAATAGACCTTAAAGTTTATGATATAGACCAAGATACCAATAAGATAAACAATGTGTTGTCTGATTCTACTCTCCTTAATATGGATGTGATTGTAGGACCGTTCCATTTGAAGCCTTTTGAAAAAATTATGCGTTTTGTCGCCGAAAAAGATATTATGATAGTTAATCCAATGACAAACAGAGAGGATTTGCTTGTCGGAAATAAGAATATGGTGAAAGTGAAACCTTCTTATTCATACCAAATGCAATGGTTGGAACAGATTATTAGGGATAAATACACTGATAATAATATTTTTGTTCTGGCGATGGATTCAGAAAGCATGGAAAATGCTTATATCATCGAAAACATTGCCTTGAGAAATATTGAAGAGTTTTCGTATGTCTCTAACCAAAAAATTAAAAGAGCGATTGATAAGTATCAAAAAGAATTGAAAGAAGAAGAGATGGAATTCGACTCCACTGTTTATCTTACTGATGATATCGTTTTTGATGTGGCGATGATAAATGAATTTCCAGATGACACAACGGAGTTGAAAAACCGGGTTTATGTTTATAATTATTCAATAGATAGCTTGAATGAAGTCAAAAAGGTGGCTTCCACAGTCCGTGAAAACTTGTTTATAGCATACGGCGATAGCAAAGTCTTCGCAACAGAGATAATAAATAAGTTGAATATACTTTCGAAAGATTATCCTGTTAACCTTATCGCACTTCCTGATTGGTCAAAATATGACAAGTTGTTTAATGAAAACCTCATGAAATTGAGTACTATAGTGCTTGATGATGATTATATCGATTATGATAGTTATGCGGTGGGAAAATTTATCTGCAAGTTTAGAGATGAATATGGAACAGAACCAAAAGATATGGCATATCACGGATTTAATATTGGCTGGTATTTCCTTAATGCGCTGATGAATTATGGCGATAATGTCTCTGAAGGAATCGCGACATACAGAATACCGTTGCTGAACACTAAGTTTTATTTCGAGAAAAAGAAAATTGATGACGGTTATGAAAATACCTTCTGGAATGTCTATCAATACGAAAACTACGAAAAAGTGCTTTTACAATATGAATAAAATATTTTGTTTCTTGATGATATTGCTTGTCGCTGCATCATGTGCCGTCGATTCAGATAAAGATATTGTTAAATCTTATTATGAAAACGGCAATTTAAAGTCCGAATTACGATATAAAGACGGACATCTTAATGGCGAATGTAGATGGTATTTTCCAAACGGCAAACCCGAATTGTCTATTAATTACGTGATGGATACTTTGCAAGGAGAATCTTTGCGATGGTATGAAAACGGCTTTATGCAGTCGAGATGTTTTTACAAAGACAATGAATACGACAGCGTTTTTGAATCGTATAATGTTACTGGCAAATTGTTGAAGAAGGAATATTATAAGAAAGGAGTCAAGCATGGAGCTTTGACGCAGTGGTACGATAGTGGAAAATTATTTATTGAAGGGAATTATAATGAAGGTATGTTTGATGGCAGATGGATAATATATTATGAAAATGGCAGCGTCGGCTCGACAGCTACATATAATAAAGGTAGTGGGGTACAGATAGGATATTCTCCTGATGGCATCATGATGACTAAGATACAATATAATGATAATGAGAAAAATGGTGAGGAATTAAGATATAACAGACAAGGGGAAGTGATGGAAATCCTTATTTGGGATGACGGAGAATTGGTGGAAAAAATAGATAAAAAACATTAATTTTTTTTAAGAAAAAATATTTGTTAAATATTTGGAAATTATTAATTAAAAAGCTTACCTTTGCGGAGTAATAATTTAAAGAATTAATTTTATTATTTAACCCAATAAAAAATAAAAGTAATGAACGTACAAACCATTATGACAAACTTGGAAGCAAAGCATCCAGGTGAAAAAGAGTATTTACAAGCAGTTCGCGAAGTTTTAGAATCAGTAGAACATGTTTACAACCAACATCCTGAATTTGAAAAAGCAAAGATCGTTGAACGTTTAGTTGAACCAGATCGTATCTTCACATTCAGAGTAGTTTGGGTTGATGATCAAGGTGAAGTTCAAACAAACATCGGTTACCGTGTACAATATAACGCAGCTCTCGGTGCATACAAAGGCGGTCTTCGTTTCCACCCAGCTGTTAACGTTTCAATGTTGAAGTTCTTAGGCTTCGAACAAATTTTCAAAAACGCTTTGACAAACCTTCCACTCGGTGGTGGTAAAGGTGGTGCTGACTTCGATCCAACAGGAAAATCAGACGCTGAAATCATGCGTTTCTGCCACGCTTTCATGTATGAATTATGGAGAAACATCGGTGCTGACTTAGATTCACCAGCTGGTGACGTTGGCGTTGGTGGCCGTGAAATCGGTTACTTATACGGTATGTATAAAAAATTAGCTCGCGAACACAGCACAGGCGCATTAACAGGTAAATCATACGGCTGGGGTGGTTCATTAATCCGTCCAGAAGCTACAGGTTTCGGCGCTATGTACTATGTTAACCGCATGGTTAAACAAGTTGGCGACACAATGGAAGGCAAGAGAATCGCTTTATCAGGCTTCGGTAACGTAGCATGGGGCGCTGCAACAAAAGCTATCGAACTCGGCGCTAAAGTTATCGCTATCTCAGGTCCAGACGGCGTTTGCGAAATCCCAGAAGGTATCACAATGGAAA